>NZ_JABJVY010000030.1:0-65658 GCF_040750475.1 Amorphus sp. 3PC139-8
ACCCCACAGTGGGATCGATGACCAAACACCCATCAGTCGCCTCGCCCTATCCCGAGACAACCTGTTGAGACTCCACAGCTAGACGTCGCATACCGAGCTTGAAGTCCGCGCTCGGTACCGGGACATACCGAGCCTCGTCGGTGGTCAGAGGGGTCATGGTCCACTCCGTTTCAAGAGGGTTGGACTCGCGGTCGAAGGCGAATGGGCGTTCGCGCCATTCGCTCGGGCGAGGGTGAGCACGACGCCACGGTTGGAGCCTCTGCCGCCGACAATCACGGCCATCCAGACGTAGAAGGTGAGGATCGGCAGGAACTGGTCCGGCACGAGATAGCCGACATATACGGCATTGAAGGCCGCCACCGCCGCCGCGATCGCCGCGCCCAGCATGAACACCTCCACCTTGAAGCCGGCGACCGGTTTGCCGAGGCTGCGCGCGGCATCCTCGTTCTCGCGGATGGCTTCGATGGTGCGGCCGTACGGCGAGCGGCCGAGCCGTTCCAGCAGCACGAAGACCACCGCCAGCGCCGTCAGCACCAGGGCGAGCATGACACTGGCGCTCGCTGACACAGACAGGCCCGGAAAGAAGTCGGCGACCGGCAGCCCCCGCGTTCCGTTGGTGAGCCACCGCTCGTTGACGATGATTGAGCGCACGACCTCGCCGAAGCCGAGCGTGACGATCGCAAGATAAAATCCCACCCGCAGTCGAATGCTCGCCAGGCCGAGCGGCAGCGCCGCGATAGCCCCGGCTGCTATGGCAGCGAGGAATCCTATGGCCGGCGGCAGGCCGAGCGGACCGGAGACCAGCGCATAGGTGTAGGCGCCGAGGGCGAAGAAACCGACTACGCCAAAGTTCAGGAGACCTGTGTAGCCCCATTGGAGATTGAGACCGAGCGCCAGGAGGGCGTAGAGCCCCACCTGGGTCGCCATGGCGATAATGTACGCGGTCATCGGGCGACGGCCCCCTTGCCCGAGAGGCCGCTGGGTTTCAGCAAGAGCGCGCCGATCAGGACCAGGAACGCGAAGCTCACCTTGTAGGTGTCGCTGATGACCAGGGTCGCGAGATTCTGCGAAACGCCGAGCAGCAGGCCGGCGGCGATGGCGCCATACGGGCTACCGAGGCCACCCAGCACGGCCGCCGAGAAGGCAGGGAGCAGCAGCGGGCAAGCAAGGCATTACCCTCGCCGAACGCCCCCTCCGTCGAAACGAAGCGATTGACGTGGCCGGTGTCCGCTCCGATCTGGCTGATCTCGGGGGCTCCCGACAGGGTCATAACCGGTATACGGGCCTTGGTCGTGTAGGAGAGGATCGGTTACGGACCGGAAGTATCAAACGCGGCAGCCGACAGGCGGCTCCGTCTGCGCCCCAAGCTCGAGCTTCGAATTCGGCGCACTGAACCGCCCCGGTCTTACCGGAGGCCGTTTAGTTTAAGTCACGCTGCCATGGCTTGTTCACCGAGCATCGCGCAGTAGCGTTCCTCGGCTTGGGCCTGCGGGATATTCCCGATGGGCTCCAGCAGCCTGCGATTGTTGAACCAATCGACCCAGGTCAGCGTCGCAAACTTGACGGCTTCGAAGGAGCGCCACGGCCCACGTCGATGAATGCCCGCGGTCTTGTAGAGACCGTTGATCGTCTCGGCGAGAGCGTTGTCGTAGCTGTCGCCGACGCTGCCGACCGAGGGTTCGATACTGGCTTCGGCGAGGCGTTCAGTGTAGCGGATGCTGACATATTGCTTGGTCTCAAACGGTCGTTGCAACGCTCTGCTGAAGGAGGTTGCAATGGCAGGAAGGCGGCGCTCGGAGCGATCGACACGGAAGGCTCTTCGCTCGCCGAGCGGCCACCGGTTGCGCGGCGGGAGCATCGGCAGGCGTTCTGGTCGGCGATCGCAGGTGGATGTTCGAGCGTGGACGCCGCCACCGATGCGGGCATATCCGTTCCGGTGGGAGCCAGGTGGTTTCGGGAGGCCGGCAGCATGCCACCATCGCATTTCGCTTCGTCGGCGAGACCGCCGTCGGGGCGGTACTTGTCCTTAGCTGAGCGTGAGGAGATCGCGTTGCTGCGCGCAAAGGGTCACGGCGTGCGCGAGATCGCACGGCGCCTCGGGCGGGCTGAGGCGCTCCCCGCTAATCGGATACTGACGGAAGCTACGATCTGAGGTCATCCTGGTTCCTCGGGAAGGAGACGAACGAGATGACAAAGAGGAAGCGGCACGCGGCCGCATTCGAGGCGAAGGTGGCGCTGGAAGCACTGAAGGGCGAGCAAACGGTGGCCGAGTTGGCCGGAAGCGAACCGATAGATTCAAGATGCAGTCAAGGCCCGGCCAGACACACAGCAGAAGAAGTATCGTGTACTATGGACCAAGCAAAGCTCGTTCAATTTGCGGCTCGGGAAGCGATTCGGGACTGCCTCTATCGGTACGCGCGAGGGATCGACCGCGCCGACGACGACGCGCTGCGATCGAGCTATTGGCCTGATGCCTATGACAGCCATGGCGCAACGTCGGGGCCGGTCTCAGATTTCTTTGAGCGGGTGCACAAGGCATGGGCGGCCGGCCCGCGCAACATCCATCACATCACAAACATCCTGATCGACTTTCAGGACGCCGAGCATGCCGTGGTGGAAAGCTACTTCCTCGCCCTTCAGCGCAATACCGGCCTGGACGGGGTCGAACGCCAGGTGATGCTTAGCGGGCGTTACTGCGACCGGTTCGAGCGACGCGGCGGCGAATGGCGGGTCGCTCATCGAATCGTAGTCTACGACTGGGTGGACCAACAGCCCACGCCCGACGCGCCCGAGGCCGATCGCTTCGGCCTGCGGACCCCGATTGGCGCGCCGTGGCCGGACGACCCGATCTACAAGATCGGGAGGTCTGGAAGCTAGAGCCTGTTCCGATCTGGCGGAGGCATCCGATCGACGAAAATAACTTCAGATTCAATAATTTGAGCAATTCCTTTTCGTTCAGATCGGTTCGATCTGAACGGGAAATGCTCTGGACGTCATTTCCCGCCGGGGCTTCCAACCGGCTTCCATATCCGCCACAACGGCAACGGCGACACTGTCCCGCCCTCGCGCTTTCTCCACGCTTGCCGCCTGACTTCGAAGGAAACCCGTCATGACCGACTGGCCGACCCACGGCACCATCACCGGCCCCATTGTAATGATCGGCTTCGGCTCGATCGGTCGCGGCACGCTGCCTCTGATCGAACGCCACTTCGAGTTCGACCGCGCCCGCATGGTCGTGATTGACCCCGTCGACACCGACCGCAAGCTGCTGGACGAGCGCGGCATCCGCTTCGAGCAGCTCGCGCTGACCCCTGAGAACTACCGGGACGTGCTGACCCCGCTGCTGACCAACGGCGGCGGCCAGGGCTTCTGCGTCAACCTCTCCGTCGACACCTCCTCGCTCGACATCATGAAGCTCTGCCGCGAGCTCGGCGTGCTCTATATCGACACCGTGGTGGAGCCGTGGGCCGGCTTCTACTTCGACAAGTCGGCCGATGCGGCGAACCGAACCAACCACGCCCTGCGCCAGACCGTCCGCGACGAGAAGGCCGCCAATCCCGGCGGCACCACGGCGGTGTCGTGCTGCGGCGCCAATCCGGGCATGGTCAACTGGTTCGTCAAGCAGGCGCTCCTCGACATCGCCGAAGCGACCGGCCATTCCTTCACCGAGCCCAACGTCGACGACCGCACCGGCTGGGCCACGCTGATGCGCGATCTCGGCGTGAAGGGCGTCCACATCGCCGAGCGCGACACCCAGCGCGCCAAGCACCCGAAGCCCCTCAACGTGTTCTGGAACACCTGGTCGGTGGAAGGCTTCATCGCCGAGGGCTTGCAGCCGGCCGAACTCGGCTGGGGCAGCCACGAAAAATGGCAGCCGGACAACATGGTGAGCCAGAAATCGGGCTGTCAGTCGTCGCGCTTTCTGATGCAGCCCGGCGCCAACACCCGCGTGCGCACCTGGTGCCCGACGCCCGGTGCCCAGTACGGCTTCCTGGTGACGCACAACGAAAGCGTCTCGATCGCCGATTTCTTCACGGTCGGCGCCGGCCTCGATCCGGAGTACCGCCCGACGGTGCATTACTCCTACCATCCGGCGAACGATGCGGTGCTGTCGCTGTTTGAGATGTTCGGCCAGGCTGGCAAGGCGCAGCCGGAGCATCACATTCTCGACGAGAACGAGATCGTCGACGGCATCGACGAGCTCGGCGTGCTGCTCTACGGCCACACCAAAAACGCCTATTGGTACGGCTCGCGCCTTTCGATCGAAGAGACCCGCGATCTTGCGCCCTACCAGAACGCGACCGGCCTGCAGGTCACTTCCGCCGTACTTGCCGGCATGGTTTGGGCGCTGGAGAATCCGGAAGCGGGCATCGTGGAAACCGACGAGATGGATTTCCGACGCTGCCTCGACGTGCAGCGTCCCTATCTCGGGCCGGTCGAAGGTCACTACACCGACTGGACGCCGCTCACCGATCGCCCGGGCTTTTTCCCGGAAGATATCGACGAGAGCGATCCCTGGCAGTTCCGCAACGTGCTGGTGCGATAAGCAAATTCCAGCAAATATCGAAGCGCGGCCGTCCCTCCGGAATCCGCGACGAAAAAGAGCTTTTCCGCGGGCGTCTGACCTGCGGAAAAGCTCTCGATTTTTCAACCTCGTTCAGACCGACTGAATGCCGCTCCACTTTTTGCCGAAGCGCAGGTGGACGGCCTATTCATCGTTCTGATGCGTTCCCGAACGGCGAAGCTGTTCGCCGTTTGGAAATGCTCTCGGGTCTGAACGACGCCGCATTATATCCTGATGGCTTATTTCGCAGCGGCGAGCGTCAGCTCGGCGACACCGGCGGCCACGTTGATGCCGGTCTGGGCCTGTAGCGAAAGCGGATTGAGCGCGATCGACTTGTTCGACCCACCGACCAGCGCATTGGCGCCAAGGCCCACACCCGCCGTCGCCTCGGCGGTGGCGCCGACATATTTGCCGGCAAGCGCATGCGGATCGAACTTGTCGGCGGCTGCCAGCACACCCCAAACGATCTGGGTATCCTGGGTCTTCCCGAGGTCGATACCGTAGCGATTGATCACGCCGGTATAGGAGGTCTTGGTGCCCCCGCCCGCAGGCGAAAACACGCACTTCAGATTCTTCGTCGACTTGAACACGAAGTTCGAACCGCCCGCGGCGGAGCACTCCAGCACGCCGACCCGCACGCGGTCCTGCGCGGCGGCGGGGGTCAGCGACGCGGCGGCAAACGTCAGCGCAAGAGCCGTAAGCGCGGTCTTGATCATCGGTATCTCCAATTCTGGGCACGGTTGCCTTTTAGATCCGTTCAGCCTTTCACAGAAACGCAGAACGGTACTAACTATTTATTTTAACACGTTTCCGGACGGCCAACCGGTTTCCACTTAGCCTGGAAACGCGCTCGACGAACGTCCGGCCTGCCCTCGACGAAGAACGCTCGCTACGAGACGGCAGCATGCCCTCTCCGACTTCGCCTGCAATTGCTTTGACGCAACTGCATTACGGCGAAATCTCAGCGCAAGCTCCCGCAGAAGCGCTGGATGCGCTCGCACGCGGTTTCCAACGCTTTCGTCGAAGTGGCATAGGAAATCCGGAAATTGGGCCCCGTCCCGAACGCACTGCCTTGGACGACGGCAACGCCTTCCTGCTCCAAAAGTTCCGTCACAACGTCCTCGTCGGTCTCCAAAACCTTGCCGGAGGGCGCCGAGCGTCCGATCAGCCCGGCGCAGGACGGAAACACGTAGAACGCCCCCTCCGGGGTCGGGCAGGAGATCCCATTCGCCTGGTTCAGCATCGAGACCACCAGGTCGCGGCGCTGCTTGAAGACGATGTTGTTCTCCGCGATGAAGCCCTGCGGCCCGTTCAGCGCGGCAACGGCCGCCCATTGCGAGATGGAGCACGGGTTCGACGTCGACTGGGACTGGATCTTGGCCATCGCCTTGATCAGGAAGTCCGGGCCGCCGGCAAAACCGATCCGCCACCCAGTCATGGCATAGGCCTTGGAAACGCCGTTCACGGTGAGCGTGCGCTCAAACAGTTCCGGACAGACCTGGGCGATCGTGGTGAACGCGAAATCGTCGTAGACGAGATGCTCGTACATGTCGTCGGTCATCACCCAGACATGCGGATGCTTGACCAGAACGGCGCCGAGGGCTGCCAGCTCGTCACGAGTATAGGCGGCGCCGGACGGGTTCGACGGAGAGTTCAGGAGGACCCATTTGGTCTTCGGCGTGATTGCCGCGTCCAGGGCCTCCGGCGTCATCTTGTAGGCCGTCGCCTCGCTGGTCTCGACAGCCACCGGCGAGCCGCCGCCAAGCAGCACCATGTCCGGATAGCTGACCCAATACGGCGCCGGAATGACGACTTCGTCGCCCGGATTGAGGGTCGCCATCAGCGCGTTGTAGAGCACCTGCTTGCCACCAGTACCGACCGAAATCTGCGAGGTCTTGTAGTCGAGCTCGTTCTCGCGTCGGAACTTCTCGACGATGGCTTCCTTCAGCTCCGGAATGCCGTCGACTGCGGTATATTTGGTCTTGCCTTCGCGGATCGCGGCGATCGCGGCTTCCTTCACGAAGTCGGGCGTGTCGAAGTCCGGCTCACCGGCGCCCAGTCCGATCACGTCGCGGCCGGCGCGCTTGAGCTCGGCCGCCTTGTTAGTCACCGCGATCGTGGCCGAGGGCTTCACGCGGGCAAGGGAATCGGCGAGCAGAGCCATATCGTCACCTCAAGACCTGAAGAAAAGTCAATCGGCCGCCATCGCGACCCGAGCCGCGTCAAATGCGGCGCCTTCCCATGCCGTGGTTGGACCCGACTGGCAAGAGGCTTTGCGGACGCAAGCCAAGCGCCCATTCGTCGAACGCGCGCGGGCGAAGGAAAACATCGTGCTGATGTCCCCCCGGCCCGCACGAAAACCCGACAGGGCCGTCTGCTATGACGTCCGGCCCGTTCGCCTCGACGTCATCGACGCCTCAGAACGGGATGCCACCGCCGTAGGTGCCGTTCCAACCGGAAATCGGCCCGGTCGGCTGATCGTAGCTGCCCGCGTTCACCGGAAGCTCCAGATTCGGCGTTTTCAGCTTGCCGCTGTCGATGTCCGGCCCGATCGGCAGGCCGGAGTTGGTCAGCATATAGACGCCGGGCAGATTCGGACCGTAGGGGCCGGGGTAGTTGTAGCCGCGCGGCGTCACGGTGATCTGGGCGGGTCCGGTGGCGGTTACGTCGGATTGGGCGATCGCAGGCGCGACCGGAGCCATCAGGATCAGCGCCAATCCAGCGGCCGCAAAGCTCCTCGTCATATCCTTGTCTCCCTGCAGACAGCTTCCGCAGGCACCCCAGGCCCCGGAACGAACGCGGTCACTCTCAACTCGACCTTATAAACCGGGAATCGATCGGAACGCACGTCCGGACGTCGCATAGGCGCCCTTTTTTCGGCAAACTGTCGCCGTGATGCCGCATTTTTGATCGCGATCAAAAGAGGACGGGAACGGCTTAAGACCGGTTTCAGCCGCTGATTTGTCACGGTTCAAGGCCCACCACGAGTGTCCATTCCTCGCAAAAGGCGCTCTACCGCACCAGCTTGCCGACGAGACGGGCGGTATAGTCCACCATCGGAATGACGCGGCCATAGTTCAGACGGGTCGGGCCGATGACGCCGAGCACGCCGACGACACGGTTGGTTTCGTCGCGATAGGGCGACACCACCAGCGACGATCCGGACAGCGAAAACAGCTTGTTCTCCGAGCCGATGAAGATCCGCACGCCCTCGCCCTCGTCGGTGAGGCTGAGAAGCTGGAGCAGCTCGTTCTTGCTTTCCAGATCGTCGAACAGCCGGCGGATACGCTCCAGATCCTCCTGCGCGCTCAAATCTTCCAGGAGGTTCGCCCGGCCGTGGACGATCAGCGTGCCGCCGGTTTCCTCCGCGCTGCCGGCCCAGGAGGCGATCCCCGTCTCCACCAGCCGGCGGGTGAGCTCGTCGAGCTCCGCCTGCTGCTCCTCGCGGACCTTACGCAGAACGGCGATCGCCTCCGCCAGGGTGCGACCACGAATGTGGGCGTTCAGATAGTTCGAGGCTTCCACCAGAGCGGACGGCGGCAGGCCGGGCGGGAGATCGACGATGCGGTTCTCCACCGAGCCGTTTTCGCCAACCAGGACCACCAGCGCGGTCTTGGAGTCGAGGCGAACGAACTCAACGTGCTTCACGCGCAGATCCGCCTTGCCGACCACCACGACGCCCGCGCCGCGCGAGAGGCCGGACAGAAGCTGGCTGGCATCGTTCAGCAACGCCTCCACGCCGCGATCCTGCGCCGTGGTGCGCACCTGGGCATCGATTCCGGCGCGTTCCTGGTCGGAGAGATTGCCGATCTCCAACAGCGCATCGACGAAGAAGCGCAATCCGAGCTCGGTCGGCAGACGGCCGGCGCTGGTATGCGGGGCATAGATCAGACCCAGCGTTTCCAGGTCGGCCATCACGTTGCGCACCGACGCCGGCGACAGGGCGGTCGTCAAACGTCGGGAGATGTTGCGCGATCCGATTGGGTCACCGGTCTCCAGATAGGTCTCGACGATCTCCTTGAAGATCTCGCGCGAGCGCGCGTCGAGATCCACGAGATGCGAAAGCGGCGAATCGAGCGGGCGATCCGAGGCCAAGGGACGACTACTCCACGTCATCGGGTGCGGCCGCCGACGCACGGCGGCGCGCACGAAAAGTGTCTCATCCGAATATAGGAAGTGCGTACGGTTGGATGCCACCCGTCAAGAGGCGGAGGACCGATCGGGCCCTTACGCAGAGGCTGCCGCTTTACGCGCTTTGCCATTGCGGGTTACGAGAACGGCCTTGCTTGCGATCGGGATGCGGATTTGCGGAACACTCCGGTCCGCCGCATCCAATTGACGTCAATCGATCACGCGCCTGCCTTCGGGCCGTTTTGGCCGGACACCGCCCGTGATCCGGGGGAGAATTAAGAGATGCGCCCTTCCAACCGAGCGCCCGACGAACTGAGATCCGTGTCGCTCGAGCGGGGCGTCTCCCGCCATGCCGAGGGCTCGTGCGCCGTCAAGTTCGGCTCGACCCATGTCTTGTGCACCGCCAGCCTGGAAGAGCGGGTGCCGGGCTGGCTGCGTGGCTCCGGCGAGGGCTGGGTCACCGGCGAATACGGCATGCTGCCGCGCGCCACCAACACGCGCATGCAACGCGAGGTCAACGCCGGCAAGCCCTCTGGCCGCACCCAGGAAATCCAGCGCCTGATCGGCCGCTCGCTGCGCGCCGTGGTCGACCGCAAGGCGCTGGGCGAGCGCCAGATCACCGTCGACTGCGACGTGATCCAGGCCGACGGCGGCACCCGCACGGCGGCGATCACCGGCGCCTGGGTCGCGCTGTCGGACTGCATCGCCTGGATGCGGACGCGCGGCATGGTCCGCGACGGCGTTCTGCGCGACCATGTCGCGGCGGTATCCTGCGGGATTTTCCGAGGAACCCCAGTGCTCGATCTGGACTATGCGGAGGATTCGGAGGCCGAGACCGACGCCAACTTCGTCATGACTGGCTCCGGCGGAATCATCGAGATCCAGGGTACGGCGGAACGCACCCCGTTCACCCGCGACGAGTTCGGCGCCCTTGTCGATCTCGCAGAGACCGGAATCGGCCAGCTCGTGGAGCTGCAAAAGCTGGCGGTGAGCTGACCGCGATGGCCGTTCGCCCCTTCACCGAACCGGAGCTCGTCGTCGCCAGCCACAACGCCGGCAAGGTGCGGGAAATCCGCGAACTCCTGGCGAGCTTCCCGATATCCATCCTGTCGGCGGGCGATCTCGGTCTGCCAGAACCTGAGGAAACGGGAACGACGTTTGCGCAAAATGCGCAGTTGAAAGCGTGCGCAGCTGCGCAGGCGTCGGGCAAGCCCGCGCTCGCCGACGATTCCGGCTTGTCGGTCAACGCTTTGGACGGCGCACCCGGGATCTATTCGGCCCGCTGGGCCGGCCCGGACAAGGATTTTGCGCGCGCAATGCGCAACGTGGAGGAGGAGCTGCGCGCGAAGGGCGCCACCAAGCCCGAGGCGCGCGGCGCGAAGTTCGTCTGCGTTTTGGCGCTCGCCTGGCCCGACGATCACGTCGAGATCTTCCCCGGCGAGATCGCCGGCACGGTGATTTGGCCGCCGCGGGGGACGCAAGGCTTCGGCTACGACCCTATATTCCTTCCTGAAGGGTTCGATCGGACCTTCGGAGAAATGTCAGCTGAGGAAAAGCACGGATGGCGGCCGGGCGAGACGACGGCGTTGTCGCACCGCGCGCGGGCCTTCAAGGCCCTCGCGGAGACCTGTCTGACAGGCTGAGCGCGGCTGCGCCGGGCCCAGCGCCGGGCGATGACGACAGCCTGGCGATCTACGTGCACTGGCCGTTCTGTGCGGCCAAATGCCCCTATTGCGACTTCAACAGCCACGTCCGCCATGGCGGCGTCGACCAGGCCCGCTTTGCCGCCGCGCTCGTCCGCGAGCTTGAGACCAGCCGGTCCCATATCGGCGAACGCACCGTCACCAGCATCTTCTTCGGTGGGGGGACCCCCTCGCTAATGGACCCGGTCACCGTCGAGACGGTGCTCTCGGCGATCGCGCGTCTCTGGCCGATGACGGCGGATTGCGAGATCTCCCTGGAGGCGAACCCGTCGAGCGTGGAGGCCGCTCGCTTCGCCGGCTACCGGATCGCCGGCGTGAATCGCGTCTCGCTCGGCATCCAGTCCTTCAACGACGATGCGCTGCGCTTTCTCGGCCGGCTGCACGACGCCGCCACCGCACGCCGCGCCATCGAAATCGCCCGGACAACCTTCGCGCGCACCTCCTGCGATATGATCTATGCCCGGCCTGGCCAATCGGTCACCGATTGGGAAGCCGAACTGGCCAGCCTGCTCGCGCTTCGGCCGGACCATCTCTCGCTCTACCAGCTCACCATCGAGCCGGAGACCCCGTTCTTCCGCCTGCAGTCGGCCGGCAAGCTCCGCGTGCCGGAGGGCGACCTCGCCGCCGATTTGTTCGAGACGACCCGCGCCCAGTGCCGCGCCGCCGGGCTGCCGGCCTACGAAGTCTCCAACCACGCCAGGCCCGGAGCGGAGTGCCGCCACAACCTGACCTATTGGCGCGGCGGCGACTATGTCGGTGTCGGCGCCGGAGCCCATGGCCGCCTCACGATCGATGGCATCCGCCACGCCACCGCCAACGAACGCAGTCCCGAAGCCTGGCTCGCGGCAGTGGAACAGGACGGCCTGGGCGCGGTGGAGACCGCGACCCTCAACGACGAAGAGAGCGCGGAAGAGTTTCTGGTGATGGGGTTGAGGCTTGCCGAAGGGCTCGATCTTCAACGCTTCACCCGGCGGAGCGGCTGGACCCTTGATCCCGCCCGGCTGGCGCCCTTGATCGAAGAGGGCTTCCTCGGCTGGAAAGACGGCGGCCGCCTGGCCGCGAGCGAACGTGGGACGCTGGTCCTCAACACCCTGATTGCCGAGGTTGCCGGTGCGGCCCTCGCGAGCGAGGCTTCGCTCGGTTATGGTCACGGGCAAAAGCACGAGCAGGCGGGAGGACGGCCCGCACTGGAGCGAACTTGGTGACGCTTGCCGACACACCGACCACCAAGCGGGTCCGCCAGGGTCCCGTCGCGATCCTGGACCGCGAGGCCCTCACCGAGCGCCTGATCGAGCGGCTACGGGACGACGGCGGCAACTGGGACCGGGCCCGATCGGATCTTCTGGCGATCCTGAAGCAAGAGCGCGAAGCCGCCATGCGCGAGATCGAAGCGCTGTTGGCGGAGGACGGCGGCGGCCTTCTCTGCGCCCGGCGGATCGCCAACCTCCACGACGACCTGATCTGCATCATCGCGCAACTCGTCATCTCCTACGCCTACCCGGCCGACAACCCATCTTCCGCCGAGCGAATCTCCATCACGGCCGTCGGCGGATATGGCCGCGGAACGCTTGCCCCCGGGTCCGACATCGATCTCCTGTTCCTGTTTCCCTACAAGCAGACCGGCTGGGTGGAGAGCGTGGTGGAGGCGGTGCTCTACCTGCTCTGGGACCTGGGCCTGACCGTCGGGCACGCCACCCGTTCCATCGACGATTGCATCCGCATGGCGCGCTCGGACATGACCGTGCGCACGGCCGTTCTGGAATCCCGCTTCCTGTGGGGCGACGAGGCTCTGGCCGACGAACTGGTGGAACGGTTCGACACCGCGGTGGTGCGCGGCAGCGCGGCGGAATTCATCTCCGCCAAACTGGCCGAACGCGACGAACGCCACCGCCGCCAGGGACGCTCGCGCTATCTCGTCGAACCCAACGTGAAAGAAGGCAAGGGCGGGCTGCGCGATCTCAACACGCTGTTTTGGATCGCGAAATATTTCTACCGCGTGCGCACCGGCGAGGAGCTGGTCCGCGTCGGCGTCTTTTCGCGCGCCGACTACCGGCTGTTCCGCAAGTGCGAGGACTTCCTTTGGGCGGTGCGCTGCCACCTCCATTTCCTGACCGGACGCCACGAGGAGCGGCTCTCCTTCGACGTCCAGCGGGAGATCGCCGTCCGGCTGGGATACACCTCCCATCCCGGCATGCGCGACGTCGAGCGCTTCATGAAGCACTACTTCCTAGTGGCCAAGGACGTAGGCGACCTGACCCGAATCTTTTGCGCCGCGCTGGAGGAAGAACACGTCAAACAGACGCCCCGGCTGAATCGGTTCCTCAGGACCATCCGGCGCGGCAAGCAACGGGCCATTCGCGGCCATGAAGACTTCATCGTCGACAACGATCGCATCAACCTCGCCGATTCCGAGGTTTTCCAGCGCGACCCGGTCAACCTGATCCGCATCTTTCAGCTCGCGGACAAGTATGAGCTGGCCTTCCATCCCGACGCGATGACGCTGGTGCGCCGGTCGCTCAAGCTGATCGACGCCTCGCTTCGCGAGAACGTGGAGGCCAATCGGCTGTTCATCGAAACGCTGACCTCCAAGAAGGACCCTGAAACGATACTGCGCCGGATGAACGAGGCGGGCGTGCTCGGCAAGTTCGTGCCGGAATTCGGGCGCGTAGTCGCGATGATGCAGTTCAACATGTATCATCACTATACGGTCGACGAGCACCTGATCCGCTGCATCGGCATCCTGGCCGATATCGAACGCGGCATGCTGCAAAGCCAGCATCCGCTGGCCACGCAACTGATCTCCTCGATCCAGAACCGGCGCATCCTCTATATCGCGCTGTTCCTGCACGACGTGGCCAAGGGGCGGCCGGAGGATCATTCCATCCTCGGCGCCAAGATCGCGCGCAAGCTTTGCCCGCGCTTCGGCCTGTCGCCATCGGAAACCGAAACCGTCGCCTGGCTGATCGAAGAACACCTGGTGATGAGCGCGACCGCGCAATCGCGCGACCTGGGAGACCCCAAGACGATCGCCGACTTCGCCGCGATCGTGCAGAGCCCGGAGCGGCTCAAGCTGCTCGCCGTCCTCACAGAGGCCGATATCGCCGCCGTCGGCCCCGGCGTGTGGAACGGCTGGAAAGCCCAGCTCCTGCGCGTGCTTTACGACGAGACCGAGCCCCGGCTGGCCGGCGGCCACTCGCGCCTGTCGCGCGAGCAGCGCGTGGCTGCAGCCCAGCACACTTTGCGCGAGGCGCTGTCCGATTGGCCGGCCGAGGCGCTCGACGCCTATGTGGAGCGCCACTATGCTCCGTACTGGCTCAGGGTCGATCTGGTCGAAAAGGTCGCCCACGCGACGCTGATTCGACAGGCCGATCTCGACGGCGCCCGGTTCGCAAGCAACGTGGTGATCGACGGCGAGAGCGCCGTGACCCGGCTGACGGTGTTCGCCCCCGACCATCCCCGACTGCTGTCCGTCATGTTCGGCGCCTGTTCCGTCGCCGGCGCCAACATCGTCGACGCGCAGATTTTCACCACCAGCGACGGCTTCGCCCTCGACACCATTGCGATCACCCGCGAATTCACCGACGCAGAAGACGAACGTCGACGCGCGGACAGAATTCTCGACCTGATCTCGCGCACGCTCGCAGGCCGGGAGAAGCTTCCCGACAAGGTGGAACAGCGCATCAAGAAAAAGAGCGGCCCCAAGCCGTTCCGGATCGAGACCGAAGTGCTGCTCCACAACGGCTGGTCGGACCGGCACACGGTGTTGGAGGTGTCGGGGCTCGACCGCCCGGGCCTGCTCTACGACCTCACCCGCGCGTTGTCGGATCTCAATCTCAACATCGCCTCCGCGCATGTCGCAACCTTCGGCGAACGGGTGGTCGACGTGTTCTATGTGACCGACCTGATCGGCCATAAGGTCTCCAACGCCAGCCGGCAGGCACGGATCAAGCGGCGGCTGACGGCAGCCTTCGATGGAGAGATGCCGCGGCGTCATGCGGCGTAGGTAGGCCCCGGTTTTATGCGCACGTCAGCTCGCGCTGGGGACCGGGTAACGCAAAGGCCTTTGCCCGAATCTCCGCTCATTCCCGCGTAAGCGGGAATCCATGGGGCGGTTCGAGTGGCTCGGAGATTTGAGGCCCGTTCGGCGGGGATGTGGCTGTCGAAAACGGACGTTGAATCCGTGTTCGACCCCAGGTGCCTGAACGGAAAGCCGACTCACTATGGATTCCCGCTTGCGCGGGAATGAGGGGAGTAAAAGGCAGGCGTCGCGCGGGTTTCGCGATTTTTTGTCCAACTCGCGTTGCTCGCGGCTCCCCCAGCGCTCTAATTTCGCCAGCCTGCAAAATGCTGTAGAGGGAGGTCGGTCGCGGGCGGGGATCCCTTGCTGCCGCTCGGCCGGTTCGGAGCCACTTCCTTGAATCTCCTTCGTAACTTCGCGACGGTCGGCTCGTTCACGATGATGAGCCGCGTGCTGGGCTTCGCCCGAGACATCCTGATCGCGGCCTTTCTCGGCACCGGGGGCGTGGCGGACGCCTTCTTCGTAGCCTTCAAGCTGCCGAATCTGTTCCGACGGCTGTTTGCGGAAGGGGCTTTCAACTCCGCATTCGTGCCTCTGTTCGCCAGGGCGCTGGAGGAAGGCGGCGAACCCCGCGCCCGCCAATTCGCCGAACAGATTCTCTCGGCGCTTCTGGTCGCCGTGCTTGCGCTCACGCTTCTGGCGGAGATTTTCACGCCCATTCTGGTCTGGATCATCGCGCCGGGCTTTTCCGGCGAGGACGCGGAGAAATTCGCCGTCACGGTGGCGCTGACCCGGATCTGTTTCCCTTATCTGGCGGCCATGTCGCTGGTGGCGTTCCTGTCCGGCGTGCTCAATACCTTCGACAAGTTCGCCGCCGCCGCCTTCGCGCCGGTGCTTTTGAACATCGTGCTGATCGCCGTTCTCACCGGGATCGGCCTGTCGGGTGTCGCCGGAAGCGTGTCCGCGGGTTGGGTGCTGTCATGGGGCGTGTTCGCGGCCGGCCTGATCCAAGCCGGCATGCTGTGGGTCGCCGTCGCCCGACACGGCTTCCGCCTCCGGCTGTCCCGCCCACGCTGGAACACCGCCGTGAAGCGGCTTTTGAAGCTCGGCGTTCCAGGCGTGATCGCCGGCGGGATTACCCAGATCAACATCATGGTCGGGACGATCATCGCCTCGTTCGCGCCGGGTGCGGTGTCGTTCCTCTACTATGCCGACCGGATCTATCAGCTTCCGCTCGGCGTGGTCGGGATCGCCATCGGCGTGGCGCTGCTGCCCGATCTGTCGCGCCGGCTGCGCTCGGGCGATCTGGACGGCGCCCAGCACACCCAGAACCGAGCGCTGGAATTCTCCCTGGTGCTGACGCTGCCGGCTGCGATCGCCCTGGTGCTGATCCCCACCGATATCATCGCCGTGCTGTTCCAGCGCGGTGCCTTCGATGCCGCCGATACCGCAGCCACCGCTCATGCGCTCGCCGCTTACGGTCTGGGTTTGCCGGCCTTCGTGCTGATCAAGGTGTTGTCGCCGGCCTTCTTCGCGCGGGAAGACACGGCGACGCCGATGTGGTTCGCCGGCGCCAACATGCTGGTCAGCGTGGTTGCGGCAATCGCGCTGTTTCCGCTGCTCTCCCATGTCGGGATCGCACTCGCCACCTCGCTCGGGGCGTGGATGAACGTCGCGCTCTTGTGGACAACGCTGGTGCGTCGGGGCGACTACCGGACCGATCCGCTGGTGCGCCGACGGCTGCCGCGGATCGCACTGTCGAGCGTCTTGATGGGAGCAGTGGTGATCGCGCTGGCCTGGCTGCTGCAGCCGGCCTTCGACCACGATACTCTCGCCATTCGCGCGCTTGCGCTGGTCGGCCTGGTGGGGATCGGCATGGTCGTTTTCTTCGGGCTCTGCCAGCTCACCGGCGCAATCGATCTCAAGCGCTCGATCGGCCAGATCCGAGGGCGGCGCAGCACCGCCGGAGGGTCCTGATTGCCGCCACCGCCCGGCGATTGCGGGCCGGCAGCGACGTTCGGGTTGCGAAGCGCGAACGGCTTCGCCATAACCCCTTGTCTCTCTTTCTCCGGACGTGGATTGGGCAAACCGGATGACGGCGTTTGAACCTCGCGTATTTTCCGGCGTGCAACCGACCGGAAATCTCCATCTCGGCAACTATCTGGGCGCGATCACCCGTTTCGTCGCGCTGCAGGACAGCTATCCCTGCATCTACTGCGTGGTCGACATGCACGCGATCACCGTCTGGCAGGAGCCGGAGGAGCTGACCAACGCGATCCGCAGCGTGGCCGCGGCCTTCATCGCCGCCGGTATCGATCCGGACAAGCACGTCATCTTCAATCAGAGCCAGGTGCACGAACACGCCGAGCTGGCCTGGATCTTCAACTGCGTCGCGCGGATGGGCTGGCTCAACCGGATGACCCAGTTCAAGGAGAAGGCCGGCAAGGACCGCGAGAACGCGTCCGTCGGGCTGTTCGCCTATCCGAGTCTGATGGCGGCCGACATCCTCGCCTACAAGGCAACGCACGTTCCCGTCGGCGAGGACCAGAAGCAGCATCTGGAGCTGACCCGCGATATCGCCCAGAAGTTCAACTACGACTTCGCGGAGCGGATAGCGGAGCTGGGCTTCGGGGATGCCTATTTCCCGCTGACCGAACCGATCATCCAGGGGCCGGCGACGCGCATCATGAGCCTGCGCGACGGCTCCAAGAAGATGTCGAAGTCCGACCCGTCGGACTATTCGCGCATCAACCTGACCGACGATCGCGACGCCATTTCCCAGAAGATCCGCAAGGCGAAGACCGATCCGGAGCCGCTTCCGAGCGAGCTGAAGGGGCTGGAAAGCCGTCCGGAGGCGCAGAACCTGGTCGGAATCTACGCCGCCCTCGCGAACTCGACCTCGGAGCAGGTGCTGACCGACTTTGGCGGCGCGCCGTTTGCGACCTTCAAGCCCGCCCTCGCCGAGCTCGCCGTGGAAATGCTGGCGCCGGTCAACGCGGAAATGCGGCGTTTGCTGGCCGATCCGGGGCACCTCGACCAGATCCTGGCGAAGGGAGCCGATCAGGCCGCCGAAATCGCGGCTCCGGTGATCGACGGTGCCAAGGACATCGTCGGCTTCGTCACGAGCCGGCGCAAGCGCACGGCCGAACGCTCCGTCGCGTAGTCGGAAAACCCCTTAGCGATCCGCCGGCCGATGCCGGCGGATCTGGATATAGAGCGCGCCGGCACCGCCATGGGTGCGGTGAGCGGTCGAAAGGCCGACCACCAGCGGGCGGATGTCGGCCGCTTCCAGCCAGTGCGGCACCTGCCGCTTCAAGACGCCCGCCTCGTCGGCCACGCCCGAACTTCCCTTTCCGGTGATCACCAGCACGATGCGGTCGCCGCGAGCCTGCGCCGCCATCAGGAAGCTCTTGAGCGCGCGATGGGCCGCCTGCTGCCTGAGCCCGTGCAGATCCAGCCGCGCATCGATCGCCATCGCCCCCCGCGCAATGCGCTGCAGTGTCCGGCGATCGACGGCGGGAAGATGATGCGGGGCCCGGTGGCGCGGCGCTTTCGCCACGGGTGCGGTCGGCAGCCCGGCGGACGGGACCTTTCGGGCACCGGAGGGCAGAGCTGGATCCGAGGCCTCCGGCGCCGGCGTCTCAGGCTTCGGGCGGATGGCCGCCGCGCGCTTTGCGTCCAGCGGCGCGACCGTTTCCGCCACCTTGCGCCAGAGCGCCTGCTCCTCCTCGCTCAAGCGCCGCGAGGGCCCTCTGCGCCTGGTTGCCATGGATCTACTCGCCGGGCCCGATGGATCGGGGCTCGAGCCGATAGAGCGTGGCGCGGTGCTTGATACGGCCGGCGCGGTCCCCAGCCTCGGGCCCGGATCCGAAGAAGATGTCGCCGCGCGCAGGACCCACGATCGCGGACCCGCGGTCCTCCGCCACCATCAGGCGCCGAAAGGGGACGGCTTCCCCCGTATCCGAAGCCGGCAGCGCGGCATCGAGCCAGATCAGCTCGCCGAAGCCATGATGATCGAGATCCACCGCGAGGCTCACCTCCGGGATCAGGGGAAGCCCAGCCGCACCGACCGGACCATCCGCTTCGTCAAGGCCGTCGACGGGCGCGAAAAAGATATAGGACCGGTTCAGATCCATGATCTTCCGCGCTTCGTCGGGGTGTCCTTTCAGCCAGTCGCGCAGACTTTGATAGTCGAGCGCATCGGCAGAGAGATGCCCGCGCGCGACCACGATGCGTCCGATCGCGGTATAGGGGTGGCCGGTCTTGCCGGCGTAGCTGACCCGAAGCGTCGTCCCATCGCGAAAGCGCAGACGGCCCGAGCCCTGAACCTGCATGAAGAAGGCATCCACCGGATCGGCAAGCCAGGCCAGTTCGAGCCCACGCCCAGCCAGTGCCCCGGCGGAAATGGCGGCGCGGTCCGGATAGGGCTCCAGACCAGCCTCCGTTTGCCGGGCAAAACTCAGACCCGCCAGGCGATCGTCATTGCGGGCATCGGCGTCGATCGCGACCAGGTCGTCCGGCCGGCGATAGACGGGCACGGAAAAGCCCGGCTCCTCGGTGCGCGAGGCGGCAAGCTCCGGCTCGAAATAGCCGGTTACAAAGCCCGCTTCGGGCCCGCCGATGGGGACCGGCCGGAACCAGATTTCCAAGAACGTTCGCGCGACGTCGTCATCGACTTCGTCGGGAAGCGCGCGCACAGCGCGGCACGCCGGCTCATAGACCGGGAACGTCTGACCGATATTCGGGCAGTGGCGACGGAAGGCCGCGAATGCCGCACCGACCGAGGCGTCGGACCATCCTGCAAGCGCGGCGAAAGTCGCTGCAGGCGGTTCCGCTTCGGCCATCGCGCCATCCTCATGTGCGATCAACCCGGCAATGCCAACGGCCGCCAAGAACCAGCGGCCGCACCGTCCGATCCTCACGCCGATTCGGTCGCGACCAGCTTCCAGTTGGGGTCGGAGGTCGTCACATCACGGGCGAAGGTCCAAATATCGGTCACATCGACGATCTTGTTCGGATCGCCATCGATCACCGCTCCCGCCGAATCGTAGGTCGTCGAGATCATCTGGCTTTCAAACCGCACGGTGACCTGCGCCGTCTGCCCTTTGAGGGCGGCATCCACGATTTCCGCCTTCTCGATCCCGATCAGCGTCGAAGAGATCCGCTCCTGGCGCTTTTCGCGGTCATCGATCGCTCCCACGAAACCGTCGAGCACATCCTTGGAGAGAAGCGGACCCAGCGCCCGGCGATCGCCCTCGGCGAAGGCGGTGACGATCATCTCGTAGGCGGCGCGGGCACCGGTGAGGAACGACTTCGGCTCGAAGTTCGGATCGACCTCGGCGATCGTCGACAGCGCCTCAAACAGCGGCGTGCCGGGCTTAGCGGCGGGGGCGATTCGCTCTTCCATATTGGCAGAAGCGCCACCTGCTGATTCCGCCGTCGGCCGCGGTAACGTCACCACGTTGTCGCTGCGCGATTCGCCCGCTGGTTCGCTGCGCTCGCGCGCGGAGTAAGGGTCGAATGGTCGTCGCTCGTTCCCCGTTCTCCGGCCCAGCACGCTGCGCAGGCGGAGAAAAATCGCCACTGCCAACGCTAGGAAGATGACATTGTAGATGTCGAAGAACTCGCTCATACCCGGCTACCGTTCAGC
This sequence comes from Amorphus sp. 3PC139-8, assembly GCF_040750475.1. Lineage (NCBI taxonomy): Bacteria > Pseudomonadati > Pseudomonadota > Alphaproteobacteria > Hyphomicrobiales > Amorphaceae > Amorphus > Amorphus sp. 3PC139-8. The sequence continues at coordinate 20,067 of NZ_JABJVY010000030.1, forward strand.
TCGTCCACGGCGCGCATCCCGTTTTCGAAAGGCGCAGCTAATTTAAGATACCGCGTCGATATGTAATGCCCGATCGCCAGCGATAAAGAGATACGGGCACGGGCGGGTGTTTATTCACCCTACCGAACCTGATGGGGCGGGTCCATCGTCGATCGACCCTCGAAACCGAGACCTGAAGGCCCATATCCGACGGATGCGGACTTTGTGCCGCCAGGTCCGGCTGGTGCAGGTCCATACGCACGAACCGCTAGAGACCGGGATTTATCTCGGTCGAAACCAAGAGACCCGAACACCTCTCAAACCTTCCGAGCATTCATCGATCATGCCTTTGGGACCGATCCTGTTCTTTGCGCTTCTCGCCGTTCCGGCTTTGGAGATAGCCGTCTTCGTCATCGTTGGCGGGGCCATCGGCGTGCTTCCGACCATCGCGCTTGTCTTTCTGACGGCGGTAATCGGGTCGGCGCTTCTCAAACATCAGGGCCTGTCGATCCTGAATCGCATTCGCGCCGAGATGGATGCCGGACGCGTTCCGGGCGCCGAACTCGGCCATGGCGCGATGATTTTGGCCGCCGGCGTGCTGCTGCTCACTCCGGGTTTCGTCACCGACACGATCGGCTTTCTGCTGTTCGTCCCGCCGATCCGCGAGACGATCTGGCGCACGATCTCCGCGCGCATCGCCGTTTCCGTCGTTCGGCCAGGGGGACCGCAAGGACCTCAGCGTCCGCGCCGTGACGGCCCTGTGGTCGACCTCGACGCCGACGACTATGGACCCGCCGATGCCAACTCGCCCTGGTCCAACTCCGCCGGGTCTTCGCTACCGGGTAACGGAACGGGCGAGCGTCGGCCTTGAGGATTGCTCGGTTTTGGCGTACCGCACGGACCGAACCCGAACCGAACGCCGCGGCCCTGCGGCCGAACCGATGGAAAACGCCCTTATGAGCGACACTTCTTCGTCCCCAGACGCACAACCGGGCAGCGGCGCCGAAGGCGCGGGTACGGGCCAGCCGCCGTCAATTCGAGTGCTTGCCCAGTACACCAAGGATCTCTCGTTCGAGAATCCCAAGGCGCCGGCCTCGCTGCAGCAGCAGCAGAACTCGCCGCAGATCAATATCGACGTGAACGTTGCCGCGCGCGCCCTTTCGGACGCCGATTTCGAGGTCACGCTGAAGCTGGAAGCCCGCGCCGGCGAGAGCGAGGACCCGTTGTTTCACGTGGAACTCGACTACGCCGGCATCTTCCGTCTCCAGAACGTGCCCAATGAGCACGTTCACCCTTTCCTTCTGATCGAAGGGCCGCGGCTTCTGTTCCCGTTCGCCCGTCAGATCGTAGCGGAGGCGACCCGCAATGGCGGCTTCCCGCCGCTGATGATCGATCCGGTGGATTTCGCAGCGCTCTATCGCCGCAATCTGGCCCAGGCCCAGAATTCGACCGCAACAACGAACTGACCTTTTGCAGTAGAAAAGTACCTTGCGCCCGGACCAGCTGGTTCGGGCGCATTCCGCCCATCGGGCGAAGCCAACACCGGTTGTCGCGAAACCGGTTCCGGCTTTCCTGAAATCCTTCGGCTACCGGTTTGCCGAGGCTCCGGACGGCGACCCGCTTTGCTCGCTGTTCCAATAGGACGCCCAGACCGTTTCGCTCCCGAACGTCTGCACGAAGGTGGCATGCGCTTCGATTTCCGCCGGTGTGATGCGCGGTGCCAGCGGAGCCGGACGCGGGCGCGCCGGTCGGGACCGTCCATAGCGCGTCCGTCCCCCGGACTGGTCCGCCGCGCCGGACGAGACCAAGGTGAGCGCGGCCTGGCGACCTCCGATCAGCTCCAGATAGACCTCGGCCAGAAGCTCGGAGTCGAGCAAAGCGCCGTGCTTTTCGCGCTTGGAATTGTCGATCGCGTAGCGCGAGCACAAGGCATCCAGCGTGTTCGAGCCGCCGGGATGTTTGCGGCGCGCAAGCGCAAGGCTGTCCACGACGCGATCGCTGGTGATCGCCGGGCGCTTCAGGAGGCCGAGCTCCCAGTTGATGAAGCCCATGTCGAAGTCGGCGTTGTGGATCACCAGCGGATCGTCGCCGATGAAGGCCAGAAAATCGTCCACAACGGCTGAAAACAGCGGCTTGTCCTTGAGAAATTCCGTCGACAGGCCGTGAACGCGGAACGCCTCGTCGGGCACGTCGCGCTCGGGATTGATGTAGACGTGGAAATGATTGCCGGACGGGATGTGATTGACTAACTCAACCGCACCGATCTCGACCAGCCGGTCTCCGGTTTTCGGATTGAGCCCCGTCGTTTCGGTATCGAGCACGATTTCGCGCATATCGTCCCCGCCGCTTCGGATCCTACGTATATGCTGTGCCATGCAGCCGGTTCGGCTACAAGGGCTGGGACTCGCTTTTCCCCGTCATGAACGAAACGGCCTTCAGAATCGACGCCACCGATCGTTCCGCCGATGCCATGCCATGTCCGGTATCGACAAGAAAATGGGCTCGGCGCCGTTTGTCCGCGTCGGGGGTCTGCTTGGCACGGATCGCCTCGAAGCGCTGCTCCGTCATCCCATCTCGGGCCAGAACGCGCGCGCTCTGAACCTCCGGACTCGCCGTGACGACGACCACGGCGTCGACGCTTGCCTCCCGCCCGGTTTCAAACAAAAGCGGGATATCCAAAACCGCGCAAGGCGCGTGCGCAGCACGTACACGCGCAAGAAAGGCGCGTTCTTCCTCGCGCACCATCGGATGGATCAGCGCCTCCAGCCGTTGCATTGCCGCCCGATCGCCAAGCACCTTTTCGCCCAGCCTCGTCCGGTCCACCACATCATCGACCACGACGCCCGGAAAGGCCTCCTCGATCACCGGCACCGCACGGCCCCGGTACAGCGCATGAACCGCCCGATCGGCGTCGTAGACGGGAACGCCAGCCGCGGCGAACATTTTCGCCGTTGTCGACTTGCCCATGCCGATTGAACCGGTCAGGCCGAGAACGATCATGTCACCCTCGCAAGATCGGCAACGACCAGCGCGCGCAACTCCTCCGTCACCTCCGGCTCGACACCGAACCAACGCGAAAACCCTGGCACGGCCTGATGAAGGAGCATGCCGAGCCCATCCACCGCGCGAAGCCCGTGTTTGCGGGCGGAGTGGAGAAGCCCCGTTTCCAACGGCACATAGACGATATCCGCGACCACCGTATCAGGCTGTACGCCTGCAAGGTCGATCGGCACCTCGCCGGCGCCCTCCATTCCGAGGCTGGTGGTATTGACGATGAGCGAGAACCGATCGAGCGGGCCGTCCAACGTCGACCAATCCGCCGTTTCGATACCGGTCATCGATTGCGCGAGCTGCTCCGCCCGTCCGGGCGAGCGGTTGACCACCACGATCGGGCCGACGCCGCGCGAAAGCAGCCCATGCACGACGCCACGCGCAGCCCCGCCGGCGCCGATGACCAACGCGCTGCGGTTCGGTTCTTGCCATCCGGCGGCCCGATCGTCCAGGTTCATGAGAAACCCATGAACATCGGTATTGTCGCCCGCAAGCCGCCCGTCTTCCCACCACAGCGTGTTGACGGCGCCGAGGGCTGCCGCCGTCGCCGTGAGGACGTCGCAGCTTTGCGCAGCCGTAATCTTGTGTGGAATCGTAACGTTCGCGCCGACGAGGCCGCTTTCGGCGAAATCGGCAAAGAAACGCCCCGCATCATCCGGGGAAACGGCGATCGCGTCGTAGCGGCCGGCGAGGCCGTACACCTTCAGCCAATGACCGTGGATGAGCGGCGAGCGGGAATGCGCAACGGGCCAACCGATGACCCCGGCGCGGGGAGGCGAAGCGTCAATCACGATGCGGCAATTCCGATCGATCGCAGATAGGCAAGGAGCGGCAGCAAAGGCAGACCGAGAATGGTGAAGAAGTCGCCCTCCACCTTTTCGAAAAGCTGAACGCCGACGCCTTCCAGATGATAGGCACCGACGCTTTCCAGCGCGCGCGGTCCCGCAACGGCCATGTAGTCGTCCAGAAAGCGCTCGGAAAAATCGCGCATGGTAAGGCGCGCCGATTCCACCGACTGCCATTGGATCTTACCACCGGATACGCAGGCAACCGCGGAGTGCAGCATATGGCTTCGGCCGCGCAGGCGCCGGAGTTGCTCGCGCGCCTCGTCCATGGAATCCGGTTTGGTGAAGCGTTCGCCCTCGAGATCCAGCGTCTGATCGGCACCGACAACGATCGCGTCGGGAAAATGCGGCGCGATCACCAGCGCCTTGGTGCCGGCGAGATGGGCGGCAACGGTGCCCGGATCCGCACCCGAGGCGACCAGCTCCGCTTCTTCGGCCCGTTCGTCGATATCGGCGCTTGCAGTGGAAAAACTCAAGCCGGCAGCCGCCATGATCCGCGACCGTGCCGGACTGCGCGAGGCGAGCACGAGAGCCGTCACCTCAGTATCTTCCTTCTTCGGTGATGCTCGAAGCATAGCGACGATCGTTCAACAGAGCCAGGATAGACGCGGCCGTCTCCTCGATGGAGCGTCGTGTCACATCGATGATCGGCCAGCCATTTTCCGCGCACAGCCGGCGCGTGTAGGCGATTTCGCGGGCCACGGCCTGGCGATCGACATAGTCGCCGCGCGCCGGTTTGATCGCATTGAGCGACAGCAATCGGTTTTCGCGCAAATGGACGATTCGCTCAGGCGTCGCAACCAGACCGACGACCAGTGGCCGCTTGGTGGAAAATAGATCGTTCGGCACCGGAAGATCCTGAACGATCGGAATGTTGGTCGCCTTCACCCCACGATTGGCAAGATAGATGCTCGTCGGGGTTTTGGACGTCCGGCTGACCCCGATGATGATGACATCGGCCTCTTCCAGATCGTCGGGAAGCGCGCCGTCGTCATGAGCCATCACGAAATTCAGCGCCTCGATGCGGCGAAAATAGTCCGCATCCAGCGAGTGCTGAGCGCCGACCCGCGAGATCGTCGGCACGTTGAGATAGGATTGCAGGACCCGAACCAGCGGACTCAGGACGTCGACGCAGGGAATGCTCATTTCGCGGCATTTGCGCAAGAGACGCTCGGAAATCGTCTGATCGACCAACGTGAACATGACGATGCCCGGATTGTCCTCCACCTCCGAGAGCACGCGGTTGAGCTGCCGGTCGGTCCGCACAAGCGGATAGACGTGCTCAATCGCTTCCACATTTTCATAGCGGGCGGTCGCGGCACGCGACACGGTCATCAGAGTCTCGCCGGTGGAGTCGGACACGAGATGCAAATGGAAGAAGGTAGGGACGTTTTCCACGCTCGCTTCTCGGTGGCTGTGGGCAAGTGTGCGCGAACGGTCGATTGGATCGATGCGGGCGCACATCGTCGCGGATGAGCACCTTTTCGTCCACCGATTTGTCCCCGGCCGCCGGCAGGAAGACGTCAGGAACAATTACGGGGAAGATTGGACCATCCCAAATCGTCCCCGATTTCTCCACCCTTTACCCACGGCCGAAGGCTCCGGTTAGGCCCACCTGAGAGCCACCGGTTCCGGAGCAGATTCCGAGAGTCAATCGGGATTCGATTCAGATACGGGGACGAAGCCCTTTCCGTCGACGCGCTGATCAAGTACGCCAGGGCGGATTGGCCGACCCGGTGCATTCCCGGCTATTCGACCATCTAACAATAGAAACAATTAATAGATTCCTAATTTCTCTATTAAGGGAGATGGAGAGGTGGACGTGGAAAAGGCCCGACCCTCGACCCGGTTCGTCAGGGCTCTGAAGGGAGAGCGCGCCTCCCCTCCTCCGATCTGGATGATGCGCCAAGCCGGGCGCTATCTCCCGGAATATCGGGAGATCCGAAGCCAGGCGGCGGGTTTCCTGGACTTCTGCTACACGCCGAAGCTCGCTTCGGAGGCGACCCTCCAGCCGATCCGTCGGTTCGGCTTCGATGCGGCGATCCTGTTCTCCGACATTCTGGTGATCCCCGACGCGCTTGGACAGGGAGTTCGTTTCGAAGAAGGGGTTGGTCCCCGTCTTGATCCGCTTCCTCTCGATCGGGTGTCGGATCTCGATCGATCCCGTCTCGCCGATCATTTGGCACCGGTCTATGAGGCGATTGAACGGACCCGGGCCGCTCTTCCCGACGAAACCTCGTTGATTGGGTTTGCCGGTGCGCCCTGGACGCTTGCGACCTATATGGTCGCGGGACGGACGAGCCCCGACCAGGCCCCGACCAGGCGGGCGGCCTTTGGCGATCCGGTGCGGTTCGACCGGCTGATCGATCTTCTGGCAGACGCCGTGGCTCAACACCTCGTGGCGCAGATCGACGCCGGCTGCGACGCGCTTCAGATTTTCGATAGCTGGGCCGGCGCGCTCGATACGCTAGCCTTCCCGCGCTGGAGCGAAAAACCGATTGCGCGCATCGTTGCGATGGTGCGCGACAAGCGGCCGGGCGTGCCGATCATCGTGTTTCCGCGCAATGCAGGAGATCGGCTGTTGGATTTTGCCGCCAAGGTACGCCCGGATGCCGTTGGGCTCGACTGGTCTGTCGGATTTGAGACGGGCAGGCGGCTGCAGAAGGCGGCGTGCGTGCAGGGCAATCTCGATCCCATGCGCCTCGTCGCCGGCGGTCCGGCCCTTGCCGAAGGCGTTGATACGATCCTGGAGGCCTTCCGCGATGGCCCGTTCGTGTTCAATCTCGGTCACGGCATCGTGCCGGAAACGCCGATCGCCCATGTCGAAGAGATGGTTCGGCGGGTTCGGCGCGGGATCGAATAGACGCATTTTCTCCATTCGGCGCACGGCGGGACCGAGACGATGGCAAGCACCTATCTCTGGCTGAAGGCGGGCCATATCCTGGCGGTGATCGCCTGGATGGCGGCGCTGCTCTATCTGCCACGCCTGATGGTCTATCACGTCGATGCCGAGCCCGGGTCCGTGCAGTCGGAGACCTTCAAAGTCATGGAACGCCGGCTCTTGCGCGGCATTATGACGCCATCGATGATCGCGACCTGGATTTTCGGGATCTGGGTGGCGACCGTGGCCGGATTCTGGACCAGCCCGTGGCTTCACCTGAAGCTCGTGTTCGTGATCGGATTGACGGCGATGCATGGCTTTTGCGCCCGCTGGGTGCGGGCTTTTGCGGAAGATCGCAACGTGCACAGCGGCCGTTTCTATCGGATCATGAATGAGGTTCCGGCGCTGGCCCTGATCTTCATCGTGCTTTTGGTCGTTTTGAAACCTTTTTGAGTTGCAGGCGCGTTTGCACCCTTGAAGCGACCGCACGAAGCGACTATTACTAAGGCTCTCCGAACATGCAGAGCTGCAGCCGGGCCCCAATCTGGCTGCGACAGCGGTCACGGCGTTTCGTAGTCCCTCCGCCCCTCCAATCTGCAGCCATCCTCCAAACCAAGACCATACGGCGCTGAAAGCGGCCGTTTCGCAAGGAATACCCCATGCGGGAGATGAAGCTCCAAGAGCTCAAGTCGAAATCTCCGCCTGAACTGATTGCCTTCGCTGAAGAGCTCGAAGTCGAGAACGCCAGCACGCTCCGCAAGCAGGAGCTGATGTTCGCAATTCTGAAGCAGTTGGCGGCCAGCGAAGTCGATATCATTGGGGAAGGCGTGGTCGAGGTGTTGCAGGACGGCTTCGGCTTCCTGCGGTCGTCCGATGCGAACTACTTGCCCGGGCCGGATGACATCTATGTCTCGCCGTCGCAGATCCGCCGCTTTTCGCTACGGACCGGCGATACGGTGGAGGGCCAGATCCGCAGCCCGAAGGAAGGGGAACGCTATTTCGCCCTTCTGAAGGTCAACACGATCAACTTCGCCGAGCCCGAGCAGGCGCGGCACAAGATCCACTTCGACAACCTGACGCCGCTGTATCCCGACAGCCGGTTCAACATGGAGATCGAGAACCCGACGGTGAAGGACATGTCCTCGCGGGTGATCGATCTGGTGGCACCGCTGGGCAAGGGGCAGCGCGCGCTGATCGTGGCGCCGCCCAGGACCGGTAAGACGGTTCTCCTGCAGAATATCGCCCACTCGATCACGTCCAATCACCCCGAATGCTATCTGATCGTGCTGTTGATCGACGAGCGTCCGGAAGAAGTGACGGACATGCAGCGCTCGGTGAACGGCGAGGTCGTATCGTCGACCTTCGACGAACCGGCGGCGCGTCATGTTCAGGTCGCGGAGATGGTGATCGAAAAAGCCAAGCGGCTCGTCGAGCACGGGCGTGACGTGGTCATCCTGCTCGATTCCATTACGCGTCTTGGTCGGGCCTACAACACTGTGGTGCCGTCCTCCGGCAAGGTGCTGACCGGTGGTGTCGACGCCAACGCGCTGCAGCGCCCGAAGCGCTTCTTTGGTGCCGCACGGAATATTGAAGAAGGTGGTTCGCTGACGATCATCGCGACCGCCCTGATCGATACCGGCAGCCGCATGGACGAAGTCATCTTCGAAGAGTTTAAGGGCACTGGCAACTCCGAAATCATTCTCGATCGGAAGATTTCCGACAAGCGTGTTTTCCCGTCCATCGACATCCAGCGCTCGGGTACCCGCAAGGAAGAGCTGCTCGTTCCGCCGGATAAGCTCAAGAAGACCTTTGTGCTTCGCCGTATTCTCAATCCGATGGGTACCGTCGATGCGATTGAGTTCCTAATGGATAAGCTTCGGCAGACGAAGAATAACAGCGAATTCTTCGATTCGATGAACACGTAAGATGGTTTCGGAAAGAAGAAAATAGATTCGGACATGGATTACTAAAAAAACGCCTGCCGATACTGTTCGGAAGGCGTTTTTGTTGGACCAGGTGCACGCAGAAAGACGTGTACTGCTTCCAGAAAGCGGATCCGAATCAGCCTGAATGGTCATTTATGTCTCGCCGATCTTTACGAAAAACGGATTCGCTGTTTTGACCGGCGCTTGATGGGACATGTTCAACCCCGGAATCCGGCGCCATGTCTTATCGCTCGGATTGGATAACATCCGAGCGAAAAAGGCTCTACGAGCTGCCGCGGAGCAGACGTTCCAGATCGGCGGCGGTTGTGAGCGGTAGCGAACACTCACTCGCACTGCAGATATAGGCGGTTGGTTTGCCTTCGAGGGCCGTCTTGCCCGCTGCGGGATGATCAGCAGAGAGATCGTCTGTCGATCGAAGCAGGCTGATGATCACATTTGGATCGGGATTTCGCCTTGCCGCGTGGACCAGATCCGAAGGATCCGATTCGTTCGGCGCGACGATCACGATCGAAATCGGACGAAGTCGGAAATCGAGGCCGTTGAAGAGGCTGGCGGTGGCGAAAATATTCTCCACCATTGCACCGGAAAAGGCCGACAGGAGCGCATCTGCCCTGTCCCGATAGTGAGTGTTGCCGGTGCGCATCCAGAGTTCGACGAGCGCGCGGAGCGCCAATCCGTTGGCATTTGGAACCGCTTCGTCAGCCGGGCTTTTCGGCCGGAGGATCAAGGCTTCCGCATCGTCCGCTGTCCAGAAATAGCCGCCCGCTTCGTCATCCCAATAGTGACGGTCGAGCGCGGCCATCCAGCGTTCGGCATCGGCGAGATGAGTGGGATCACCGCCGGCCTGATAGAGTGCGAGGGCGGCGATGGCCATAGCGGCGTGATCGGTCGCAAGACCCGGAAAAACCAGGCGTCCGGCGCGATAGGAGTGGCCGAGCCGGTTGTCGCGACCCATCGTTCCACCCACGGCCTCATAGGCCTGGACGGCGCGAGCGAGCCAATCGGGCTGGTTCATGGCGCTTGCCGCCCGCGCCAGCGCGGCGATGGCAAGGCCGTTCCAATCGGCCAGAACTTTGTCGTCGCGTCCTGGACGAACCCGCTGTGCCCGCCGCTCCAAGAGAGCTTCCCGCTCGGCGGCCAGGCGCCCTTCGGTTTCCGCCTCGAGATAGTCGACCGCGGACAGCCGGTTGAGGATCGTCTTGCCTTCCCAGTTTCCACCCTCCGACACATCGTAGATCGAGCCGAAGAAGTCGGCGCTTTCTTGACCCAAGGTGTCTTCGATCTCGGCCTTGGTCCAGACGTAGAAGCGTCCTTCTTCACCCTCGCTGTCGGCATCCAGGCTCGACGCGAAAGCGCGGTCTTCCGTGGTCATTTCACGATTGAGAAATTCGATCGTTTCGCTGATGCGCGCGGCAAACAGCGGATCGCGCGTATCCAGCCAGGCGCGCACAAGAAGGTCCAGAAGGAGTGCGTTGTCATAGAGCATCTTTTCGAAATGCGGGACCAGCCAGCGCTGATCGACCGAATAGCGAGCGAATCCGCCAGCCAAATGATCGTAAATGCCGCCCTGGGAGATTTGGCGAAGCGCGAGCAGCACGGCCTGTCGCGCTGCGTCATTTCCCGTGCGGCAATAGAGCCGCCACAGCATGTCGAAGAGCATCGCGTTTGGAAATTTCGGGGCGCCCTGGGTTCCGCCGTTGACCGGATCGAGAATGGTGAAAAGCTGGTTGGCGGCCTGATCGAGAAGATCCGGCGATAAGGCTGGACCTGCGCCCGGTTTGGCGTTCAGCCGTTGGCGAAGCGCGTCCCGGTTGGTTTCGATCGTGGCGGTCTCCGTGCGGAAGGTCTCCGAAATGGCCTCCAACACCTGGACGAAGCCGGGCCGCCCATATTTCGGTGTCTTGGGGAAATAAGTTCCGCCCCAGAATGGGTCTCCGTCCGGTGTCAGGAACATGGTGAGCGGCCATCCGCCCTGCTCGCCAATCGCGTGCAGGGCTGACATATAGATCTGATCGATATCGGGACGTTCTTCGCGATCCACCTTGATGTTGATGAAGTTGCGGTTCATCACGCTGGCGACGTCCGGATCCTCGAAGCTTTCATGGGCCATGACATGGCACCAATGGCAGGCAGCGTAACCCACGGACAGAAGGATCGGCTTTCCGGCCGCTTTCGCTTCCGCAAGCGCCTCCGGCGACCAGGGGCGCCAATGAACCGGATTGTCGGCGTGCTGAAGCAGGTAGGGACTGGTCTCGTGTCGAAGCTGGTTGTCGCTCATCGGGGGCCTCGCGGGGCTCGGGGTCGCGATCGCGTCTCAGGGAGAGATCTAAGGGCTCAGAGCGTCGGAGCCAAATCATGAGCGAGACGGAGACGATCGTAGCCCTGTCATCGGGGGCGCTTCCGGCGGGAATCGCCGTGGTGCGGGCGAGCGGACCTGCGGCATTGGACTTGGCGAAAAAGGTCGCAGGCGTTGCGAGCGGCGATCGACGCGCGCGGCTGCGGATCTTTCGCGATCCGGATACCGGGGAGGAGATCGATCGCGGGATTTTGCTAAGCTTTTCCGGCCCGGACACCGTAACCGGCGAGGATCTGGCGGAGTTCCACTGCCATGGCGGACCGGCTGTGGTCAAAGCGCTGCTTAGGATCCTGGTGGCGCGACCAGGCGTGCGGCTGGCGGAAGCCGGGGAATTCACCCGGCGGGGTTTCCTCAACGGCAAGCTCGATCTGGCAGCGGTCGAAGGGCTGGGCGATCTGATTGTGGCGGAAACGGAAAGCCAGCGGCGCCAAGCGGTTCGACAAGCCGGCGGCTTTCTGAGCGGTCGGGTGGACGCTTGGCGCGCACGCCTAGTGGCGGCGTTGGCTGCGATCGAGAGTGGTTTGGACTTTGCCGACGAAGACGATGTTCCCGACGACGTAGAGACCGGAGCGCTGGCCGATATCGGGGCGCTGGCGGACGAGATCGGAATGGAGCTGGTCGATGGAGAACGCGGAGAGCGTTTGCGGACCGGTTTGGAAGTTGCGATTGTGGGTCCTCCTAATGCCGGAAAGTCTAGCCTTTTGAATGCGTTAGCGAGGCGTGAGGTGGCAATTGTGACGCCGATTGCCGGCACGACGCGCGATGTGCTGGAGGTCGATCTGGACCTGAATGGCTATCCCGTCCGGCTGCTGGATACCGCAGGTTTGCGGGATAGCGACGACGTAGTCGAGATCGAAGGGATCCGGCGGGCGCGCCAACGGGCATCGGGGGCGGATGTGGTGTTGGCGCTGTATCCGCCGTCGGAGGCCGGCGTTTCACATGAAACCTTCTCCGGTCACGATTGCGTTTTGAAGGTGGGCACGAAATCGGATCTCGGGTCGGGATCGAGCGCTGACGGCGTCGATCTACGGATTTCGGTCGTGACATCTCACGGGCTGGACGATTTGTTCGCGCGGCTGGGCCGGATTGCCGAAGACCGTCTATCGGGCGGCGAACAAGCGTTGGTGACCAGGGAGCGCCATCGCCATGCGTTGATGGAAGCGGAGAGGGAGCTTTGGGCGACGTTGGCAGAGGAGTTGCCGAGCGAGGCGCGGGCCGAGCACCTCCGCCGGGCCGCATTTGCGTTCGGCAGGTTGACGGGGCGCATCGATGCGGAAGAAGTGTTGGGCGCGGTTTTTTCGAGTTTCTGCATCGGAAAATAGGTGTCGGCGATAAGCAGGCGACCAAGCGGCGTTGTTTCACGTGAAACGCGTCCGGCTTTGACCCCGCCATTCCGGCGCGCTAAATAGGATAAAGAAAAAGGGCCGGCCGATGCCCGCGCAGATTGGCGCGCTTTACCGACTTCGGGCCGCAGCCAAGCGTAATTTTCAACGATTGATCGCGGGAATGGCCGGTTCGGCCAAGGGATCCAGTTTGCAATGACGAGTAGCTTCGATGTCATCGTGATCGGCGGAGGGCATGCCGGCTGCGAAGCGGCGGCTGCGGCGGCGCGCGTCGGAGCGCAAACCGCGCTTCTGACGCTCTCTCGCGAGACCATCGGCGTGATGTCCTGCAATCCGGCGATCGGTGGGCTGGGCAAGGGCCATCTGGTGCGCGAAATCGATGCGCTGGACGGGATCATGGCGCGAGCTGCGGATGCGGCAGGCATCCAGTTTCGGGTCTTGAACCGACGCAAGGGGCCGGCCGTGCAAGGACCGCGCGCCCAGGCCGATCGGGCACTCTACAAGCGAGCGGTCTCCGATCTTCTGGCCGAGCAGGCACGTTTGACCATCGTCGAAGGCGAGGCGTTCGACCTGGCGATCGAAGAGGATCGTGTCGCCGGGGTGGTCTTGGCTGATGGGCGACGGCTGACGGCCGGCGCGGTGGTCCTCACCACCGGAACTTTTTTGAATGGGCTCATCCATATCGGCGAACGGCGGATTCCAGCGGGTCGGATGGGCGAGGCACCGTCGACCGGGTTGTCTAAGACGCTTGCCGGCGCTGGCTTTCGGATCGGGCGTCTCAAGACGGGAACACCGCCGCGCTTGAATGGCCGCACGATCGCGTGGGATCGCCTGACCGTGCAGGAGGGCGACGATCCGCCGGTCCCCTTCTCTGCGCTGACCGATTGGATCACGACGCCGCAGATCGTCTGCCACATCACGCGCACGACGCCGGCGACCCATCAGGTGATCCGGGACAATCTTGCGCGCTCGGCGATGTATTCCGGGTCGATCGACAGCGTCGGGCCACGCTATTGCCCTTCGATCGAGGACAAGATCGTGCGGTTCGGCGACCGGGACGGACACCAGATTTTCCTTGAGCCGGAAGGACTTGCGGATTCCACGGTCTATCCGAACGGGATTTCGACCTCGCTGCCGGAAGACGTTCAGCACGCCCTGCTGGCGACGATTCCGGGGCTCGAACATGTCGAAATGGTTCGGCCCGGCTACGCGATCGAATATGATCACGTTGATCCGACGGAGTTGAAGCCCACGCTTGAGACCAAGCGGCTCGCCGGATTGTTCTTGGCGGGGCAGATCAATGGAACCACCGGATATGAGGAAGCCGGGGCCCAGGGGCTGATGGCCGGCCTCAATGCGGCGCAATGTGCCGATGGGCGCGACGGCGTCGTGATTGGGCGCGAGCAGGCCTATCTCGGTGTGATGATCGATGATCTGGTCACCCGGGGTGTGTCTGAGCCCTATCGGATGTTCACGTCGCGGGCGGAATATCGGTTGAGCCTACGGGCGGACAATGCGGACTTGCGGCTGACCGCGCTTGGTGAAGATCTCGGGCTTGTTGGGAATGTTCGCGCGCGCGTGTTCGCAGGCCGACGGGAGAAGTTGGAGGCTGGGCGCGCGCTTTTAGAGGGTCTAAGTCTGACGTCGTCTGCCGCGGCCGTGCGAGGGTTCAAGGTCAATCAGGACGGTCGCCGGCGGTCGGCGTTTGAGCTTCTGCGCCTTCCGGGTGTGACGGTGGAAGCGCTTGCCGGACTCTGGCCGGAAATCAGGGCGATTGAGCCGGCGATCCTGGACAGTCTGGTGGTTGATGCCACCTATGCGGCCTATCTGGACCGTCAAGCGGCGGATATTGCGGCGTTACGGGACGGCGAGGCGCGGAACCTGCCGACGGATCTCGATTATAGCGCGCTTCCGGGTTTGTCGGCGGAGTTGCGGGAAAAGCTGGAGCGGATCCGGCCTCAATCGCTGGGCCAGGCCGGGCGGATCGACGGGATGACCCCAGCGGCGCTCGCCTTGCTTGCGGCGTACAGCAAGCGGGCGGGCTTTCGCCGGAGCGCGGCATGAGCGGGTCGGCTGTGGACGGCCCGGAGCTGGTTCGTGATGCCCTACCCGCCGTTTCACGTGAAACACTCGACCGGTTCGCCACTCATGTCGAGCTTCTGAATAAGTGGCAGCGGGTGAAAAATCTGGTGTCGCCTGCAAGTCTCGATCATGTCTGGCAGCGCCACGTCTTCGACAGCGCGCAACTCTTGCGGCTCTGCCCGGATGCGCGACGGATCGTCGATCTCGGCAGTGGCGCCGGATTTCCGGGCCTGGTTCTGGCGGCGATGCTCGCCGAAACGCCTGGTGCCCGCGTCGATCTGGTGGAAAGCAATGCCCGCAAGGCCGCATTCCTGCGCGCCGTGGCATCCGCCTCCAAGTTGCCGGCGGTGGTCCACGCCGGGCGGCTCGAGGTCGTTGCGCCGGGGCTTTCGCCGCCGGTCGATTTGGTCACGGCCCGGGCCTTGGCGTCGTTGAGCGAGCTGATCGACCCGCTCCGGCCGCTTTTGGCCCACGGCGGCGTCGCGCTTCTCCACAAAGGTGCAGAATTCGAGGCGGAGATTGCGGAAGCGCGTACCCGTTGTGCGCTCGATCTGGTAATACATGAAAGCCTGTCCGATCCAGCGGGGCGGATTCTGGAAATCCGCGGGATCGGCGAATTGGCCGAGACACGGGACGCATCATGAGCGATTTGCCGACGTCGCCGCGGGTTTTGTCCGTCGCCAACCAGAAGGGGGGCGTTGGCAAGACCACGACCGCGATCAATCTCGGAACGGCCTTGGCCGCGATCGGTGAGGACGTTCTGGTCGTCGATCTCGACCCCCAGGGCAACGCGTCCACCGGTCTCGGTATCGACCGGAAGGCCCGAGCTCGATCGATTTACGATGTGCTGGTCGGCGAGGCGAACTTGCCGGAAGTGATCGTTCCGACCGCGGTGCCGCGTCTGTCGATCGCGTCGTCGACGCTGGATCTTTTGGGTCTCGATCTGGAAATCGGCTCGGAGGCGGATCGCGCGCAACGGCTGCGCAACGCGATTTTCGGGCTTGCGGACGCCTATGAAGCCGGCGATTCCCGCGCAGGTCCGTTCACCTATGTCCTGGCCGACTGCCCGCCGTCGCTGACGTTGTTGACGATCAATGCCCTGGCGGCTTCGCATGCGGTGGTGGTGCCGCTGCAGTGCGAATTCTTTGCGCTGGAAGGACTGAGTCAGCTTCTGCGAACGGTGGAACAGGTGCGCAGCGGGCTCAATCGCGAGTTGTCGATCCACGGTATCGTGTTAACCATGTTCGATGCTCGCAACAATCTGGCGAACCAGGTGGTGCAGGACGTCCGAGACACCATGGGCGATACGGTTTACGAGACCGTGATTCCGCGCAACGTTCGATTGTCCGAGGCGCCCTCCTACGGAAAGCCGGCGCTGCTTTACGATCTGAAGTGTCCCGGCAGCCAAGCCTATCTGCGGCTGGCGTCCGAAGTGATCCAGCGCGAGCGGCAGATGCGGGCGAGCCAGGCCGCCCCAGTTTGATGTCAGTGGGTTGAGTTGGGGTCAAGCGTATTGCAGGTGGACCGTACCTATGGCTGACGAGGCGTCGCGCAAGCGGCTCGGACGAGGATTGGCCGCCCTGTTGGGCGATGTGGAGCCCGAAAGGGTTAACGAGGAAGACACGCGCGGGTTGCGCAAGGTCCCGATCGATCTGCTGGTGCCCAATCCGCGCAATCCGCGCAAAACGTTCGAAGAAAGCGATCTGTCGGACCTGTCGGCCTCGATTCGCGATCGCGGTGTCGTTCAGCCGATCCTGGTGCGGCGACAGCCGGGGTCGGAGGATGTCTTCGAGATCATCGCGGGCGAACGGCGTTGGCGGGCAGCCCAGAAAGCCGGGCTCCATGACGTTCCGGTGGTGGTGCGCGACGTCGACGACCGCGAGGCGCTCGAACTCGCGATCATCGAGAACGTGCAGCGCGCGGACCTGAACGCCATCGAGGAAGCGAACGGCTACGATCGACTGATGGCGGAGTTCTCCTATACCCAGGCGGAACTCGGTTCGGTGATCGGAAAGAGTCGCAGCCATGTAGCGAACACACTGCGACTGTTGAAGCTTTCCGACAAGGCGCGCGGCTACGTTGTCAATGGAAGCCTCTCAGCGGGACATGCGCGGGCCCTTCTGACCGCCGACGATCCCGATACCCTAGCGGAACGGATTGTGAAGGACGGATTGTCCGTTCGCGACGCGGAAGCCCTCGCCTCTCAAAAAGTGCGAGAGGCCGTGTCGACGGTTGCGCGCGAGACGGCAAAGGACGCCGACACTCGGGCGCTGGAGCGACGCCTGTCAGATGCGCTCGGTCTGAAGGTCTCGATTGTGCACCGGCCGACCGGATCCGGAGAACTGCGCGTGCGATATGGCACGCTCGAGCAACTCGACGACGTGATCCGGCGGTTGGAATCCGATGACTAGAGTATTTCCCGTTCAGAGTGATTCAGTCTGAACGAAAGGAAATTGCTCACGTCCTTGAATCTGGAGCCATTTCTATTCGATCGGGTGTTTCCACCTGGTCGGAAAAGGCCTAGTCCGTCGTGACGATTTAGCGATCGTCTGCGGTAGAGATCCAAATCGGGTCTGGACAAGGAAACAGCGTAGGGACGTGCAGGCCACTTTTGACGCCTTTCGGAGCGATTTAAGCCTCGTTCGGGACCGCGCGCCAACGCACCGGTTGGGCGGCGTCTTCTGTCGTTGACTGTGTTCAGCGTACCGATCCTCCCTGCTCCTGGAACCGACACATTGGTGCTGCGGTATTGACGGCCGTTCGATCATCGCAACAGCCTCGATCGGTCCGGCTTTTCTTTTCAGCCCAATGAGATGTGGCCGGCGCATGTTGTGTCGCGCGCGCGGCGGTCTCGCCCCGACCTGACTGAGCGAGCTTAAAGAGTGAGCTAAGCCGACTGCCGAAGGGCAGTCCGATCGAAGTGGGTTGTCATTTCGAGCGGGGACATGGATAGGCGTCCGGCGGCCCCTAGAGCCATTCAGCTGTTCACGGAATTGCTGAACGGCTCTAACCTTTTGTTTCGACACATTTCCGGACGGCCAACCGGTTTCCACTGGGCCTGGAAATGCTCTAAGGACTCGAATAGGTGGACTTCGCAATACGCTGAAAATTCCCCGAGCCAACGAAATTAGCCGGGTAAAGACGTCAGTTTAGCCGGCAACAGAATATCGTAAACCGTCTAAAGGCGAAACGTTTTAGCCTCGGATTTCGCCGGAAAACCGCCAAAATTGGAGCTATGGCGCGCGGGTGACCACGGCGCACAAGGGCACGCTCGAAAATGGTTGCGCTTACGTAAAATACACTATGCCGCAAAGCGTCGGCCAAAGCGAATCATCGATCGCGCGTTCGCGATGCGGCACCCTTTTCTCGCTCCAAGAGCGGAAGCGGAGGGCTGTAGCTGTCGGCAATGAGGCCGACGGGTTCGATGGGCGTGGTCGGATGCGTCGCCGCAGCGCCAGCCGGCTTCCGACCACAATCAAAAAGCTATAGCGACAGTGCAGCGGTCCGTTCGGCCATCTGGGGCTATTCCGCTTCGTCGCAGGTGCGCGCCTGGAGCCCCCAGCATGGCGCTCTGCAAATAGCTGGTATTGGTTTGGTCTGGTGCTTTTCCGATTACCGGGAACGCCGCGCCGACTGGGCCAACGCCAACAGCGTATCGGTCACCAGATCGAGGGCCAGATGCGGCGTTTTGCGGGTGCCGAGCACGGTCTCGCTCAACCGATGTTGGGCGCGGACCAGATGCCCGCTCGACCAGGATCGTAGCATCGTTTTGATGGTCGGCTTGCGGCGGAAGAAAATCCGCGGCTGCGCGGCGTCGACCACCGTATCGGCCGACATGCCCTGATCGACCTGCGCCCGCATCCGATGCAGCATCTGGGCGAGCCGCAAAGCGGACCCGGCGGTAACCGAGGGATGGGTGCCAGCGGAATCCAGGCGTTTCAGACGTCGGACGGCCGCCGCGCCGTCGCCGAGGAAAGCAGCGTCGACCGCTTCCTCGATCGAAAGCGCGGAACTGTCACCAACCACGGCAACGATATGGTCGAGGCGGACCGCTCCGTCGCCATGGGCGTAGAGGCAGAGTTTCGCGATTTCGGAGCGGGTGCTCGCCCGATCGGCGCCGAGCAGCGCATGCAGTGCTTCGCGGGCCTCATCGGTGACGGTCAACTCGTAGCGGGCGGCCTCGTCGGCCAGCAGACGATCGATGTCCCTGACCCCGTCCGCATAGCAGGGTACAGCCAAGGCCGCGTCGTGCTTTTCCACGGCCTTGCGCAACGGAGAGGTGGGCTTCAGGTTGCCGGCTTCGATCACGATGAAGGCGTCCGTTGGCGGATCGTCCAAAAGCGGTTCGACCGCCGGCAGCAGATTGCGCGTTCCGGCATCGCGTACCCAGACGATCCGAGGGCCACCGAAGAGCGCAACGGTTCGCGCCTCGTCACTGAGGCGACCGGGATCGGACGACAGGCTGTCACCATCGAGCCGCACGACACCGAACGGGTCGCCGTCAGCGGAGGCCCGCTTGACGAGATCGGCGGCGCGTTCTGAGGCGAGACCGTGGTCCGGTCCATAGACAAGCACGACCGGCGGAAGTCGACTTGCCTCGGCAAGCCTGCGATCGACCTCGTGCGCTTTGACCACAGCCATGGTGTTTCGGCCTTCTGCCCCGATCGTGACTACGGCTTAGGTCAAGGACCCATTCCTCGTCGCTCAGATAGAATATCTAAGCGGAAAAGGCATCTAGAAGCCGCGCTTGAGGCGATCGGATCAAGCGACGGCGAAAGCGCCTGCTATTTGCTTTCCGCGACGGCGAAATAGGCCGCGAGGCGATTGCCGACGTCCTGGGCCACGGCCTTGGCCACACGATTTTCCGCATCGATTTGCGCGCGTGTGTTGGCGAAGCGCTGGCTGGAGTAGTCATAGGTCGCCGACGCGAAACTCGTTCCCGTAAGCAAGGTCAGCCCGGTCGCCCGTTCGGACAGAATGAAATCGATGCTGAGATCGAGCGACACCGCGCTGGGCTCGTCGATCTGGACCGGGACCGCGAGCGAGGCGCTGCGCGACGACGCAGTGTAGGCCAGATCGTAGAGCGCCGGATCGGGTTCACCGCCGCCATAAAGGCGGAACATCAGCTCCTTACGAAACTGCTGAAGCTTCCGGTCGGAGGCACTTGCGATTGCGACGCTCCGGAGCTTGTCCTGAACGCTGGACTCCCCCTGTATAGACAGGTCGGCATAAAGCGGACGCACCTGACAACCGGCCAGCGAGGCCGCGCCCAGGGAAAGGGCAATTGCCAGCGCGGTGCGTGCGGCGCGGGACCGACCGCGGACTCGGGCCAACGTCTCAGGCGACGACATTCACGATCCTTTGCGGTACGACGATGACCTTCTTCGGAGCAGCACCGCCAAGGTGCTTGCGGACGTCCTCCAGCGCAAGCACGGCGGCTTCGATATCGTCGCTGGAAGCGTCGCGATCGACGACGATTTCCGCGCGCTTCTTGCCGTTGATCTGGACCGGAAGGGTGACCGTGCTGTCGACCAGCATCGCCGGATTTACGGTCGGCCAGTCGGTTTCCGCGACAAGGCCGCGATTGCCGAGCAGCGACCAGCACTCTTCCGCCAGATGCGGCATCATCGGAGCGATCATCACCACCAGATAGCGCAGCGCGCGCTTCAGCGCCGGTGCGATGGCCGGGTCGGAGGCTCCCTGCGGGATCACGCGCTGAAGGGTGTTGGTGTATTCGTAGATGCGCGCGACGGCCCGGTTGAAGCCGAGGTCCTCGATGTCGCGCTCGACCGCGTGCAGCGTGCGGTGCATCGCCTTGGTGAGCGCTTCCGCTTCGCTGCCGCTGCCGTCGCCTTCCTTAACGGTCCGCAGGTCGGCGGCGACGTCCTGGATCATCCGCCAGGTACGCTGCACGAAGCGGTGGGCGCCTTCGACGCCGGCTTCGGTCCACTGCATGTCGCGTTCCGGCGGAGTGTCGGACAGCATGAACCAGCGGGCCGTGTCGGCGCCGTACTCGCTGATGATCGCGGTCGGGTCGACGACGTTCTTCTTCGACTTCGACATCGATTCGATCGGGCCGATCGAGACCGGGTCTCCGGTCTGCGCGTGCACAGCCACCCCGTCGCGCAGGACCACTTCTTCGGGGAAAAGCCACCCGCCCTTGGCGTCCTTGTAGGTCTCGTGGGTGACCATGCCCTGCGTGAACAGGCCGGCGAACGGCTCTTCCAGGCGGATATGCCCGGTTACCTTCATCGCCCGCACGAAGAAGCGGGAGTAGAGCAGGTGCAGGATCGCGTGCTCCACGCCGCCGATATATTGGTCGACCGGCAGCCAGTGATCGACGGCGTCAAGCTCGGTAGGGGCGGTCGCCCGCGGCGCGGTGAAGCGCGCGAAATACCAGGACGAATCCACGAAGGTGTCCATGGTGTCCGTCTCGCGACGGGCCGGCGCGCCGCATTCGGGGCAGTCGACCTTGGTCCAGGTCGGATGGCGATCGAGCGGATTGCCGGGCCGGTCGAACGAGACGTCGGCGGGCAGTTCCACGGGCAGGTCGCGCTGGGGCACCGGCACCGTGCCGCACCGCTCGCAATGGATCATGGGGATCGGACAGCCCCAGTAGCGTTGGCGCGAAATGCCCCAATCGCGCAGGCGATAGTTCACCTGGCGTTCGGCTTGCGGCGTGCCGCGAAGCGCATGGTGCTCCAGCCGGCTGGCGACGATGTCCTTCGCATCCTCGATTGAAAGGCCGTCCAGAAAGCTGGAATTGTAGATGGTGCCCGGGCCGGTATACGCCTCATCGCCGATCGCGAAGGTGTTCGGGTCGGTGTGGGGCGGCAGCACGACGGGCTTCACCGGGAGCCGGTAGGCGCGCGCGAAGTCCAGGTCGCGCTGGTCGTGCGCCGGGCAGCCGAAGATCGCGCCGGTACCGTAGTCCATCAGGATGAAATTGGCGACGTAGATCGGAAGTGTCGTTTCCGCATGGAACGGATGACGGGCCCGAAGGCCGAGTTCGTAGCCCTTCTTCTCCGCCGTCTCGATGGCGACCGCGCTGGTTCCGAGCCTGCGGCATTCGTCCACGAAGGCCTTGAGTTCCGGGTCGCGCTCGGCCGCGGCCAACGCCAGCGGATGGTCCGCCGCAACGGCGAGGAAGCTGGCGCCGAACAAGGTGTCGGGCCGGGTGGTGAAAACCTCAAGCTCGTTGGAGCCGTGCGGCGCCGTGCCGGTGAGCTCGAAGCGCAAGCGCAGCCCCTCCGAGCGGCCGATCCAATTCTTCTGCATCAGCCGGACCTTTTCCGGCCAGCGCGGAAGATGGTCCAGTGCGGCCAGCAGCTCTTCGCTGAAATCGGAGATGCGGAAGAACCACTGGGTCAGCTCGCGCTGCTCCACCGGCGCGCCGGATCGCCAGCCCTTGCCGTCGATCACCTGCTCGTTGGCAAGCACGGTCTGATCGACGGGGTCCCAGTTCACCTTCGCGGTCTTCCGGGAGACGAGGCCAGCCTTGTAGAAATCCAGAAACAGCCGCTGCTGCTGATGGTAGTAGTCGACGTCGCAGGTCGCGATCTCGCGCTCCCAGTCGATCGCCAGGCCCATCTGCTTCAGCTGGCCGCGCATGTAGGCGATGTTGGAATAGGTCCACTCGCGAGGATGGACCTTGTTTTGCATCGCCGCGTTTTCCGCCGGCATGCCGAACGCGTCCCACCCCATCGGATGCAGGACGTTGAAACCTTTCGCCCGCTTGTAGCGCGCCACCACGTCGCCCATGGTGTAGTTGCGGACGTGGCCCATGTGGATGCGCCCCGACGGATAGGGGAACATCTCGAGCACGTAATATTTTGGGCGGGCATCATGGGTGCGGGTGCGAAAGACGCCCTCCCGCTCCCATTCTCCCTGCCAACGCGCTTCGATTTCGCGGGCGTGGTAACGCTCCGGTGTGCTCATTGACGGATTTCGCTCGTGTCTTGGGCCGATCGGCGGTTGCCAGACAGTCAGCAAAAATCCACCCCCCGGTCAACTGGAACCGGCCTTCGCCCCTTGCTAAGGAAGGCCGGTTAGGGAACACGAGGACGGCTCCAGGATGAACGGTGGCATGTCGGATCGGCTGGCGCGGGTGCGGGCGGACATCGCACAGGCGGAGCGGGAGGCCGGCCGAGCGGCCGGATCGGTGACGCTGATTGCGGTCTCCAAGACCTTCCCGGCTGACGCCGCCGAAGCGCTGATCGATGCGGGCCAGACCGTTTTCGGCGAAAATCGGGTCCAGGAAGCAAAAGCCAAGTGGCCGGCTTTGAAAGAGCGCCATCCGGAGGTCGCCCTGCACCTGATCGGACCGCTGCAATCGAACAAGGCGCGCGAGGCGGTTGCCCTGTTCGATGCGATCCACACGGTCGACCGGGAAAAGATCGCTGCGGCGCTTTCCTCTGAAATCGCGCGCCAGGGCCGGTCGCCGGAACTTTTCGTTCAGGTGAACACCGGCGAGGAACCTCAGAAGGCAGGCATTCCGCCGAAGGAAGCCGTCGACTTCGTCTCCCGTTGCCGCAGTGCGCACGGCCTGTCGATTGCCGGCTTGATGTGCATCCCGCCGGTGGAAGAGGCGCCGGGGCCGCATTTCGCGCTGCTGCGCAAGCTGGCGGAAGAAGCGGGCGTCGATGGACTGTCCATGGGCATGTCGGCGGACTACGCCACCGCAGTCGCCTTCGGCGCGACCCATGTGCGGGTCGGGTCGGCGCTGTTCGACGGTCGCAGCTATCCCGAACAAGGTGCGTGAGCGTTTCGGGGAGAAGCGGAAGCCGGTTCCCTATCCGTAAACGGGTTAAAACAATACCGTAGATATGTTCCGCGTTTACGCTCAGAGCGGAACAGCTCTGACGGATGAACGCTTATTTGGTTCTCCAACCGTCGTGCTGGCGGATCAGAATTCGTACCAGAGCGAGGCGAAAGCGCCACGTTCCTGCAGCGCGGAGACGCCGGCGATCGTACCGGTGAGGCCCACCTCCAGCCCGATCCCGTCGCGGATCCAGCGGACCACGCTCGCCTGCAGCTTGTCGTAGCGATAGCTGGGGCCGGACCCGACCGAGATCGTCGAAAAGGATTGGGCAAGCAGCATCCAGCGCGGTGTCGGTTTCAGCCCGAGCGTCAGATCGATATGAACTTCGTCGGCGGCATCGCCTTCTGTAACGCGGTAGCCTGCCTGCGCATCGACAAAGCCGGGGCGGCCGAACAGCGAAAAGCTGCGGCCGATCAGGAGCCGGGCATCGAAAGCGGCAGGCTCGCCATCGAGCCAGAGGCCGCTATCGTCGAGGCCGGGCGTGTAGGCGATCGCCTGGGCGGACATCACCATCCGATCGGTATGGGCGAGACGAATCCGGCCACCGGCACCTGCGAAGCTGCGCTCCGTGTCGCTCTGGCTCTCAAGCCGGCCTTCGGTCTTCAGAACGCCCGTCAGCCAGGGCGTGATGCCATATTCGACATGGGCCCTCAGCTCGAACTTGCGGTAGTCCGGGATCGGCTGCAGCCGGCCGTCGGCATCGTAGGCGTTGGCAGAACCGGTGAAGCCCGTGGTGATGATCGCAACGCCGTCGCCCGGCTCGAACATCCACGCGCCGCTCAAGGCCGGCGAGGTAGCTCCGGTGACAATCAGCAGCGCGGCGAGAGCGGCCCGCAATCGAGGCATCCGCCAGGGAGCGCGCTGCGTGAGCCGCGCGGTGATGCGCAAAAGGCAGAAAAGGTGCGCGGCGGGCCGCGCACACCTCCCACCTTCCGCCGTTCGCATCGGAACGTCGCCCATCGCCCCCTCCAGGTCAGTTGGATCTTACAATCCTAGGGCAATCCTGGGTAGAGGATTCGCGCGGCTCCGCTTCGAGCGTCTGCGGAACGGCTCGATCGCGGGGGCGAAACGCTGCACCGACTGGTTTTCACAGTCCGATATTTGCCCGCGAGCGTGCGGCGTGTGGAAGGCAAATGACGGGAATGAGCCCCTTGGGCCTCGCGGATGCCGCGTCGGTCGTTTCCTGTAGGTGGCATCGCCGAGCGGCATGAGACGACTTGCGCACCCGATGCCTTTCCCGGTACAGCACCGATACGAGATCGGTGGCGCGTTGGCGCGATCGATCCGGCGGGTGTGGCGGAATTGGTAGACGCGCTGGATTCAAAATCCAGTTCTGGTGACAGAGTGTCGGTTCGATCCCGACCACCCGCACCACAACCCCGGGAAACAGCGCAATTGCAGAAGATGTTTGTGGCCCGACGGGCGCGCGATCTGTCGTCGCTCTGACGCGGAATCGTGGACCTTCGGCCGAGAGCCGTTCCGTCTTTTGAGGGGAAGGTCGGTCGCCGACGGCGGCAGTTCGGACGCTTAAGAGCAGGTTCCGGTGGATGACCCGGTCGACATGACAAAAAAATGTCGGGCGCCCCTTTAACCTCCGCGGGCCCTTTGCTACATGAGCGTCACCGCTGACGCGGGGTGGAGCAGCCCGGTAGCTCGTCAGGCTCATAACCTGAAGGTCGTAGGTTCAAATCCTACCCCCGCAACCAAATAAGACGCTGAAATCACAGCGAAAACCGGAAAGTCCCGCGCCGCAAGGCCGGGGCTTTTTCGCGTTTTGGCACATATTTGGCACACTCAGCGCCAACGCTTCTCCTGTTGCGCCAACAGCCATCAACAGCGGAACTGCAAACACCCGCCCTTTGAGGCAGGCGGGAAGGTCAGGATTCCTCGACGGTCGTCTTCGGATTCCGTTTGGCCGTCGCGCCACTGACAAAGCGCCCGCTCCTGGCGCTACGCGCCGAACCGGTCGAACCGCCACCGGTCTTCTCGAACACGGTCGTGTTCGGGCTGCGCTTGCCGAGTGCGTTCGTCACGTAGCGACCGCTGACTGCGCCACGATAATGGCCGCCGGATTTCCCCTTTGCCATGGGTCTCGGCCTTCTGATTAGCGGACCGCCGCTCGCGCTTAGCAGTCCGGAAGGTTGTCGAGATTGTTCTTCGAGATCTTGTCCGCGGTCGTCCGGTTTTAGGGCGTGTCTTACGGTCGCCGAGAGTGCGCCTTTGCTTGGGCACGACCTCGTGCTGTTCGTTTACAGGCGGAGTTTCTTCCGCCGATAAGTGTCCGGCCCAAAAAGAATTGAGTGATTTCAGCTCGTTGTGATTCCGTCGTTGTGGGCAACAACCGATGGAGCCGCAAGATGTGGACCGAAATCCCTCGACCGAAGTATGAGCGCAGCGACCTGCGCTACGCAACCGACGTAACGGATGCGGAGTGGGGGTTGATCGCGCCGTATCTGCCTGAGCCGCGAGCGCTGGGGCGGCCGCGCGAGACCGAGTTGCGCGAGGTAGTCAACGGGATCTTCTACATGCTGCGGGCTGGCTGTGCGTGGCGGCTCATTCCGCAGGAGTTCCCGCCGCGCTCGACGGTGCAGCGCTACTTCTACGCTTGGCGCGACGACGGTACCTGGCAGACGATCAATCATCTCCTGGTCATGGCGGCCCGAGAGGCCGAGGGCCGCGAGGCCAGCCCGAGCGCCGGCGTCATCGACAGCCTGTCGGTCAAGACCACCGAAAGCGGCGGCCTGCCGGTCTCCGGCATCGTCCACGGCACCGGCATCCAGGATCGGGACGGCGCGCCCGCTCTGCTCGCTGGCGTGCGGACCGCCTACCCCTGGCTGCGTCACGTGTTCGCCGACGCCGCTTATGGCGGACCCAAGCTCAGCAGTGCGCTCGAACGCCGAAGCATGGCTCTACCTCGCCAGCGTCCAACTCCTTGTCGGGCGGATCATAAGAGCCTGAAATCGCACAAAATATTCCGAGTCAGACTCTAAGACGTAGTCATGGGGCATATAGATTCTACTTGATTATGTCTTTCCAACTCCCAATATAACTGAAACTGTGCCCAGAGATAAAAAATGAAAAGGTGTAGCATGATGATGTAAATAATAATTATACATTAAGAATCTTAAAATAACAGGCGGTGATATGGAAAAAACATCTAACATTGCGGACGAA
The DNA here is from genome assembly GCF_040750475.1 of Amorphus sp. 3PC139-8. Classification (NCBI taxonomy): domain Bacteria; kingdom Pseudomonadati; phylum Pseudomonadota; class Alphaproteobacteria; order Hyphomicrobiales; family Amorphaceae; genus Amorphus; species Amorphus sp. 3PC139-8. The sequence continues at coordinate 46,545 of NZ_JABJVY010000030.1, forward strand.
ACCGATGAGAACAATATAGAAAACGAGATGGAAAGGTACGGAATTATTCGGGCTTCGATCGATGTTTATCACTACAAAGAGTTTCGCTACACGAACTTCTCAGATGCACTTCAGCAGGCTAAGCGTGACGAGCGAGCTGCGAAAAAGCAGAGTAAGTAGTAGGCTTTTGGAGTTGAGCATCTTGAAGTGCACGCTTCGACGGTCGACTGCAAATGGCCTTTGGCGACAAGGAAGATTCTTATGGCGCGGAACGCCACAGATCCTCTACACGGCCCGGAGACAACCGATCTAGAAAGGCGTGTTCTGGCACACGAGCGTATTCTCCAATCGCTCATCGCGTACATGTCCCGGACCGAGCCGCGTTTTGTCGAGCACCTCAGGGGGCGTTTCGTCGAGCCGATGGCGATGGCTCGCCATGAGCATGATTATCGGGATGTCGATGATTACGCGGAAGAATTCATTCGCGCGGTAATGCGGCTCGGGGAGACCCCCGAGCGCAAAAACACGAAGGAACGACAGGGAGCCGCGTCTGCAAGCGTGCCGAGGGGGGAGTGCACGCCTGCGCCACCGCTTCCTCCCGTCGTCCAGCCCGATAGAGTTCAACTCAAGGAGAGGGGCGGAATTTGGGAGGTCAGAGTGGATGGCGCGTTTCAAGGCGACTATCGCTTAAAAGATCACGCGCTTGCCGCAGCGGCACTGGCGAAACTTTCGCTTCGGTAACTGGCGAAAAGACTGCATTCGGTGCCGCGAGCTTCACTGCAAAAAAGCTTGAAAATGCCGATTCATGAGCCAAGCGTGGCCAAGATAACAGTGTGCCGGATCCATTCTCCGGATACGCTGACACTCGGGCGCCACCGAGCCAATATATGATGTCGCGCCGAAGGGAAAGCATGACCGAACAGCCCGACCTCCGCCACCATGCGAGGTGCTTCCAAGCGCCCATATTGGGTAAGAGCCTCTCCCAGACGATCACGTCGTTCGGCGGCTTCTTCGCCACCTGTGCCGTCATGTATGTGTCGATCGACGTATCCTACTGGATCTCCCTCGCGCTCGCACCGCTGGCCGCCGGTTTCCTGGTCCGTATCTTCATCATCCAGCACGACTGCGGGCACATGTCGTTGTTCCGGGGACGCCGCGCAAACGATATCCTCGGCTTCGCGTGCAGCTTGCTGACGCTGACACCCTACGCGTCGTGGCGGCGGCAACACGCGGGCCACCATGGGATTTGGAACAACCTGGACCGCCGTCAGAGCGGTGCCGACATCTATTCGTCCTGCCTGACGGTGGCCGAGTATCGCGCGCTGAGCCCATGGCAACGTTGGTGGTACCGAACGGCCCGACATCCGCTCGTCGCCAATATTCTCCTTCCGCCGCTGGTCTTTCTCGGCCTTTATAGGGTTCCCTTCGATACACCACGAGCATGGCGACATGAGCGGCGCGCCGTCTACATCACCGACGTGGCGCTGGTCGCGATGTTCGGCGGGTTGGGCCTGCTGCTCGGGTTCGGTGAGGTCGCGGCCGTGCAACTCCCGATTATGGTGGTGGCCTCGATCATCGGCGTTTGGCTGTTCTCGGTGCAGCATCGTAGCGAGACGACGCAGTGGGCCCGTCGCGATGATTGGGACTTGGTCTCGGCGTCGTTGCGAAGTTCGACCTACCTGTGCCTGCCCGCTGCTCTGCAATGGTTCACGGGCAATATCGGCTATCACCATGTGCATCATCTGAACCCACGTATCCCGAACTACCAACTGCAGGATTGCCACGCGTCGATATCGGCGTTGCACGATGTTCCGACTCTGTCTCTCCGAAATGGGCTTCGCGCCGTGAACTATGTTCTGTGGGATGAAGATCGTGGCCGGATGGTCACCTTTCGTGAGGCGGACTGGACCATGGTCGGGTCGCGCGCTTGACCACGCTGACGGTGCATCATCGTACGACCTACCGCTACCGCGCGCCGATGGTGTTCGGTCCGCACCGCTTGATCCTGCGGCCGCGGGAGAGCCGAACCCTGAGACTGCACACACATGATCTGGCGATTTCTCCCACCGGCATCGTGACCTGGGCGCACGATGTCGCCGGCAACGCCGTTGCGACGGCGACGTTCGCCGGGCAGGCGGACACGCTGGTCATCGACAGCGTTGCTGAACTGACGCTCGATGTCGACGAATGGCCGGTCTTCCCCATCGCCGCCTCGGCGACCACCTATCCGTTCCTGCTGAGCGAGGACGAGATGACCGATCTCGGCGCATTGCGGCTGCAGGCCTATCTCGACTCCGCGGGGCAGCTGCGCGACTGGGCGCAGGGCTTTGTCGCCGGCATGCGCACCGACACGCTGTCGCTGCTCAAGGATGTCAGCAACGGCGTCGTAGCGCAGATCGTCTACGAGGAGCGCGACGACGAGGCCGCGCAGACGCCGGTCGAGACGCTGGCACGCGGCCGGGGCTCGTGCCGCGATTTCGCGGTGCTGTTCGTCGATGCCGTGCGCAGCCTGGGTTTCGGCGCGCGGATCGTGTCGGGTTACCTGTACGATCCCGACCGCGACGCGGTCGGTTCCGCCGGAGCGGGCTCGACCCACGCCTGGGCGGAAGTCTACGTGCCTGGCGCCGGCTGGATCATGTTCGATCCGACCAACCGCAGCGTCGGCGGGTTCAACCTGATCCCCGTCGCCGTGGCCCGCCACATCCGCCAGACGATGCCGGTTTCCGGCAGCTTCGTCGGCGATGCGGCGGCGTTCGAAACACTGGACGTGAAAGTAACTGTGGACCGCGCGTCGGAGTAGACACCTCCGATGGCGGTTTGTGTGACACAGTCGTCGGGCCGCGGTCGGCGGCGCCCAAGACCTGCCGCGCCATCGCGCGGGCCCGAAGCGATTGAAGAGGCTGCATGAACGACCGAAGCAGCACGGACCTGCCGCATGCGATTGCCGACCGGATCACGAAGCCGTTCGCGCGGTTTCTGAAGATCGAGGCGGCGGCAGGGGCGCTATTGTTCCTTGCGGCGCTCTCCGCGCTGGTCCTGGCGAACTCGGCCTGGTCAACCCCGTTCCTGGCGTTCTGGGAAACGCCGATCGGCCTTCATTTCGGGGCGCTGGACTTCACCCGTTCGTTGCGCCACTGGATCAACGACGGGTTGATGACGTTCTTTTTCTTTGTGATTTCGCTGGAACTCAAGCGGGAGCTCGTTCTCGGCGAACTGCGGAACCTGCGAGCGGCGGCGCTTCCGTTTGCCGCCGCCCTGGGCGGTATGATCGTCCCGGTGTCCATCTATCTGATCCTCGTGGCCGGTGAACCCGGAATGCACGGATGGGGGACCGTGATGGCCACCGACACGGCGTTCGTGATCGGTTGCCTCGCGCTCTTCGGCTCCCGCATCCCGCCGGCTCTGCGCCTGTTTCTGTTATCGCTGGCGATCTTCGACGACGTGGGAGCGATCCTCGTTGTGGCTGTGGGATATGGTGAAGCGCTGAACTGGCCCGCCCTCGCGCTCGGGGTGCTTGGGCTTGGCATCGTCGCAGGCGCCGCCCGCCTCGGGATCAGAAGCATACCGATCTATTTCCTGATGGGCGCGCTGATCTGGCTGTGCTTCGATGCCTCCGGAGTCCATGCGACGATCGCCGGTGTCGTCCTGGGGTTGATGACGCCGACCCGCATATGGGTGAGTGATATTCGTTTGCGTGCGATCCTGGGGCGCGTGCTTGCCTATCCGTCAGGCGAGCACTGGAGTGGAGACACCGCCGATCGCCGTGACCTCCGACAGGCCGGTAGAGCAGTTGCGGAATCGCTTTCTCCGGTGGAGCGGCTGGAAATGATGCTGCATCCATGGGTGGGGTTCGCGGTCATGCCCATCTTCGCCCTCGCCAATGCCGGAGTCGCGATCACCGGCGCGGACCTGGGCCAGTCGGTCTCTCTGGCGATTCTTGCGGGCTTGGTCCTGGGCAAGCCGGTTGGCGTTCTCGGCTTCAGCTGGCTCGCGGTGAGGCTCGGCCTGGCTGCCCGCGGAGCCAGCCTGAGTTGGCCCTTCCTGGCCGCCGGCGCCTTCCTGACCGGCATCGGCTTCACCATGTCGTTGTTCATCGCGGGCCTTGCCTACGCCCCGGCGATGCTCAGCGCCGCCAAGCTCGGGATCCTTGCCGGCTCCATCTGTTCCGCTGCAATCGGTATCTCGGTGCTGGTCTGGCTGACGCGGCGGAAGAGAGCATTCCCGGACGCGGCATAAACCGTTCCCAGGCTGCTTCGAACGTCGATTACGGTCTCGAGCGGCCAGCACATGGTCGCCATGCACATGTGTCGGATACGCGACTATTCCGGGACCGGCGCATTTGTGCCCCAGACAGGGCAAAAAAACATCATCTTAACACTATAATTTAATTCCCTATAAATGATGTTAATATTTTCAAGACATTGCAAAAATACATCGTCAATACCATATTATATTAAGCGGACAAATCATTGCCCGCTTCACCCGAAAGGGGTTCCAATGTCCTTCAAGAATTTTTCAGCGTCGCAAGCCGCCCCGAGCAACGACAAGCCGGACGACAAGACGAAGGTCGCGCCGGCCGTCGGTGAGCCGGCGGCACAGCCCGCCAAGAAACAGGACGAAGCCGCGCCTGCGCAGAAGTCGTAGGAAGCGGAACGGAGGGGGTGATCCCCCCCCCCCTTCCGTCTTCCCCGACTGTCGGCGTCGTCGCCAACCGGAGTCATCCGATGACCGTACGCACGACAAAAAAGACCGTCACCTTCGTTAAATCCTTCAAGCTAGGTGACTTCGATGAGGTTCTGCCGCCGGGCACCTACAATGTGGAAACCGACGAGGAACTTTTGGAAGGCCTGTCGTTTCGCGCATATCGACGGACTCTGACCCTGATCCACCTGCCAGCCAAGTCAGGGCTCCCGGGGCTTTCGCGGACGCTGACGATCGATCCCGACGAACTGGATGCGGCCCTCAAGCGCGATGCGGCGTCAGGCACGGCTTCGCAGAAGCGAGCGCCCCTTCAAGCGTCATCCAGAGGAACACCGAAATCACTCGAGGTCGAGACCGACCGTCGAGCGGTGGATCGCGCTGAAGACGAAGGGATGGTCGTACATCGCCGCTAGCGGGCCTTGGTGCTGTTTCCGAGTTCGGTGCAGCGCAAGAGGTGCGGCTCCAGCGCTCCAAGAATGGCGGCGAGCGTAGGCGCAAACGTTGGCAGTTCCCCGGAGGTTTCTGGAGGCCGCTCTGTGAGGGGTAGAAGCCCTGCCGCGGCGATACCGGGTGAAGTGAGCCTCGAATAGATACTGTTCGACGCCACGATCCAATGGCACATGCCTTCGGACGGCTTCTCCGAAGCCTTCGTTCGTGTCCTCATCCTAAATCTACCGAAAAGGTACTTCTTCCATGCCGAGTCAGAACGATGAAGGCAGCCGGGGCGGCCCCTGGGGCGGTGGTGTCAGACAAGGCGCCGATTTCGAGGACATGGTCCGACAGGGGCAGGATCGCCTCAAGCGAATGATGCCGAGTGGCGGCGGTCCGCGCACCATCGCCACCATCGCCCTCCTGGCGCTGGTCGCCTGGGGTGCATGGTCCGCCTATTACACGGTGCCCAGCGACTCCGTCGCCGTCGTGCAGCGCTTCGGGAAGTATCTCAAGGATGTCCCGCCGGGCTTGCATTTCAAGCTGCCACTCGGGATCGACGCCACGACGATTGTGCCCGTCAAGCGGCAGCTCAAGCAGGAGTTCGGGTTCACGACCCCGGGTGCCAACGATCCATACCAGAGCCCGTCGCCCCGCGACGCGACGCGGGAAACACAGATGGTCACCGGCGACCTCAATGCCGCCTTGGTCGAATGGGTCGTTCAATACCGAATATCGAATCCCCGAAATTTCCTTTTCGAAGTCCGCGAGCCGAGCGAAACCCTGCGCTATGTCTCGGAATCCGTCATGCGGGAGGTGGTGGGGGATCGCACGGTGGACGAGGTGATCACCATCGGCCGACAGGAAATTGAGGTCGAGGCGCTGACCAAGATGCAGGCCCTCGCGACCAAGTACGCCATGGGGATCAGCATCGACCAGGTGCAGTTGAAGAACATCAATCCGCCCCAGCCGGTGCAGGAATCCTTCAACGAGGTGAACCAGGCCCAGCAGGAGAAGGAGAAGCTCATCAACGAGGCCCGGCGCGACTACAACAAGGTGATCCCCTTGGCCGAGGGAGAGAAGGATCAGCGCATCCGCGAGGCCGACGGCTACCGCCTGAAGAGGATCAACGAAGCGGAAGGCGACGCCGCCCGGTTCAGCGCCCTGCTGACGGAATACAACAAGGCCCCGGAGGTCACGCGCCGGCGCATCTATGTCGAGACCCTGCAGGACGTCATGCCGGGGCTCCGCTCGAAGATCATCGTCGACGACCAGGCACGGAGCATCCTGCCACTGCTCAACCTCGACTCGCCACAGGGAGAGAAGCCATGAACAGGGTCGCAGTGATTGCCGTCGCGGGACTCCTTGCCGTCGGGACTTACGTTTCGATGAGTTCGATCTATACGGTAAGCGAAGTCGAGCAGGCGATCGTCACCCAGTTCGGCAAGCCCGTTGGCGAGCCGGTCACGACGGCTGGCCTGAAATTCAAGGTGCCGTTCATCCAGGACGTCAATCCGATCGACCGGCGGGTCCTCGAGTGGGATGGCAACCCGTCGGACATGCCGACCAAGGACAAGCTTTACATCTCGGTGGACCTCTTCGCCCGCTGGCGGATTACCGATCCCCTCCAGTACTTTCTTCGGCTGCGCGATGAACGCAGCGCCCAATCACGCCTTGATGACATTCTCGGTAGCGAGACTCGCAACGCCGTCGCCAAGCACGAGCTGATCGAAATCATCCGCACCACAAAGGATCGTGTGCCGTTGCGCGATACGCTGCTGACCGAGGCGGAACGCGAGCAGGATATCGGCTCGCTCGTGCCGATTTCAAAGGGGCGCAAGCTGGTCGAGGACGAGATCTTTGCCGCGGCGGCTGAGAAAGTCCGCGTATTTGGCATCGAGCTTCTCGATATCCGGTTCAAGCGGATCAACTATAATGAAAGCGTCCGGCCCAAGATCTACGACCGGATGATCAGCGAACGCCGGCAGATCGCGGAACGTTTCCTGTCGGAAGGCAACGGCGAGGCCGCCAGAATCCGCGGCAATCGCGTGCGCGACCTGAACAAGATTCAATCCGAAGCCTATCGCCAGGTCGAGGAAATCCGCGGCATGGCGGACGCGAGAGCCACCGAGATCTATGCGAGAGCCTATAATCAAAGTCCGGAATCTGTAGCGTTCTACGAATTCACCCGAACCATGCAGGCCTATAAGGCGATGATCTCCGAGAACACGACGATGGTTCTTTCCACGGACAGCGACCTGTTCAAGTTCCTGAAAGGCATGGATCCGGACAGCGAAGGTAGTGGTTCAGACGCCAAGCACTGATCGGGTAGTTTGAAAAATCCGACCTCGGCTGGAGTCGTTTATGATACGATAAAAAGAACAAAACAGGAAATATATATATGAATCCTAATTACACGGAGCACGACGATCTTTCTGATTTAGAGCCCATCGACGGTGTAACGTCGCCGGGCGCGCTGCCGGTCGAGGAGCCGGCGAACGACAACAATCCCATACCCCGCCAGATGTCGAAGCTCTTTACCTCGGCTATGGAAATCGAGGTCGAGGAAGCCAAGGAGGCGGGTGCTCTCGGTTTCATGGCGCGCGCCATGGTGCAGGCCAGCATGCCGCACCGACGCGTACCCGGGAATGAGTTCTCGCGCACGAACGGCGCGTTCACCATGACAATGCTGGCTCCCTCAAAGGTCGGGTTGCCTTATGGCAGTATTCCGCGGCTGGTGACCGGCTTCCTGACCACCGAAGCCGTGCGCACGGGGGAACGTGAAGTCGTCCTGGGTCGAAGCCTGAGCAAGTTCATGTCGGAGCTCGATATTGCGCCGACCGGCGGTCGGTGGGGGTCAATCCCGCGGCTACGCGATCAGATGACGCGGCTTTTCGCCTGTTCGATTTCCTGCACCTACACCTCCAAAGGGGCAGTCAGTCTGGAAAACGTCAACATCGCCGACACGGCGTCGCTGTGGTGGACGCCCCACCAACCCGACCAGGCGGCTCTCTGGGAAAGCACGGTCGTGCTGTCGGAGCGGTTCTACAATGAGATCACGCAGAACCCCGTGCCAATCGACGTCCGCGCCCTGAAAGCGCTGAAGCGATCCCCCATGGCACTAGATGTCTAGCTCTGGCTGACCTATCGCATGTCCTATGTAAAGAAACGGACTCCCATTCCCTGGGCAGCATTACAGCTTCAGTTCGGGGCGGATTACCCGACAACGGCGCAAGGCCGACGTGATTTCAAGAAGGCGTTTCTTCGCGCGCTCGCAAAGGTATCCGTGGTCTACCCGGCGGCCCGCATCGATGCGGACACGTCGTCAGACAAACTCACGCTTCTGCCAAGCCGTCCGCATGTGGGGCGCTTGTAGGCCGTAATCGGCCAGCCGGTCAAAATTGTACGCATAAACGCTCCCGCCTTCCGGGTGAACCCCACCTCGAATTCGTCAATAGTGACCGGGGCTTTCGACGTTTTGAGCCTGTACAGCGCGGTTTCGGATGAGAGGAAGTTTTTACGCATAAACGCTCTCGCCCTCTATGGGTGTTGGTCTGTGCAAAATCCTGTGAATAGGAAAAGTTATCCACGCATAAACGCTCCCGCCCCGGAAGTGGCGGATTTGTTGTGGTTCTAAAAATACGTACGCATAAACGCTCCCGCTTTTACGCATAAACGCTCCCGCTTTTACGCATAAACGCTCCCGCATTACCTATATGTACCTGTATTATTAAATACCTGTAGTTGGGATTGGCGATTGGGGGTAACTCGATTTTGTGAGAGTCTGGAACAGGTTACGAGGTCACGACCTGACCACCAATTGCTGCGGCAGCATGTGGCGGGGTTCTGCCCAATTACGTGCTGCCCCGTTTTCCTGCTTTGGATAGAGGGAAAGGGCCGGTGCGTCGCGGCGCGCGCAGCAGATGGCGCCGGCCGAACCTGCTGAGTATCGCACTGGCTGGGGCGCTGGCATTCTGGGACTCAACAACACTGAGCTTGCGCCAAGCCAGATTGCTTTTGAAGGTAATGCGGCCTGAGCGGCCGCTCTGTTCGTTCTGTAATTGTGTCCGGTGTCACCCCTCCCCCCGGGGTGGACAACGCAACAGAATGGCCGTTTAGGTCACTTGGCGGGCCATCCTGCTACGCAACAGCCGCCTCCCGCCCGAGCTCGTGCAGGTTTTTTAGGACGTTGCCATCGACGGCGGCGCGTTTGCGAATGCGGAACAGATATTCTCGTGAGACGGTCAGCCGCTCGGCCGCTGCGGTGTCGGTGCCGGTCTCCACCGTGCCGCCCATACGTTGGGGATCCCAGCCGGCCCGGCGCATGATTGGCTCCATCCGAACGTCGGAGACGGAAACATAGGCGCTCAGCCCCCGATCGACGCCGAACTCCAGCATCCCGGCCATGAGTAGGGCGGCGATGCTGCGGGGCGCGCGGCCATGATCGGCACAGAAGCGCGTGCTCTCCCAGATACGGGCATCGCGCGGCGGCTCTCCGTCGATCAGGTTGGCGAAGACGTCGCCCAACAGATAGGGGCCGGTCGTGGGCAGAAGCCGAGTGCAGGCGTCGACGCGGCCCTCGGCGTCCCGGTGGACGAGATAGTGGGCGTCCGGGGTATCGAACTGGTCGAGCTCCAGGCCGTTGATGACGCTCACGCCCCAGCCGAGACGCTCGCTGAAGACCTGACGGCGGAGTTGGTGCATGGACGCCAGCGCGTCCCAATGCAGATGGGCGTTCTCTTGCGATATGATGGACAGCACATGTCTTCCTCCCTTGGTTCCTCGTGGTGTCCATAGAGGGAGAAAGCTCGGGACTTGTCATCCCGGTAAACGTACGGGGGCACGGACTCCGTCACGGGTTGATGAGCCCGCTCATCGTCGCACGCAGCACCGCCTCCATGCTGTTCGCGGTGCCGAGCTTCCGGCGGACGTTCTCCATGTAGTAGTGGACGGTGCGCCGGCTGATTCTGAGGATGGCGGCGATCTCCCACATGCTCTTGCCCTTGGCGTACCAGAGCAGGCATTCGCGCTCGCGCGCGGAGAGCTGCATCGGCGCCTGCCGGGCGCGGCCGAAGCCCCCGAGGTCGCGCAGCGCATTGTGGAAGGCCAGCGAGATCAGATGCACCTCATGGCCGGAGCGGGCTAAGAGCCGGGTCAGGGCTTCGGGCGCCTCGTCGGACACCATGGAGGCCATGGCGAGCGCGCCGTTGGGGCCGTGAATGGGAATGCCGACGCCTTCCGCAACGCCGAATTCCTCGGCCTCGTCGAACATGCGCCGCTGGTCCGGCGTCGGCTCGATGCCGAAGGAGAGCGCGCTCCACTGGAACGGCGTGACCTGGCGCGGGCCGAGACGCACGACGGGATCGATCAGGTGATAGCCGCTCGCGGCGTAGTGGGCGTGCCATGCCTCCGGATAGGTGGTGAGGATGAGAGGCTCTTCGTCGACGATGGTATCCGCATGAACAACCTGATAGGCCCACTCCCGAAAACCCAGATCGGCAAGCGCAAGAGAAAACAGATGCTCCAGCTCCGCCGCATCGTGTGCGTGGCGGATTTGATCCAGAAAGCTGAACACGGGTGTCTTTATTCAGTAATCCTCCTTTTTATATTTACTTATGGAAATTGACGAAAGGAAGAATTGATGATTTACTGAATTGTATATTTAAGAAAACAAATAAAAGGTAGTTTGAATTGATTATTGGAGTTGTTTCCCAGAAAGGCGGGGTCGGCAAGAGTACGCTGGCGCGTCTGGTGGCGCGGGAGTACGCGCAGGCCGGCTGGCGGGTGAAGATCGCCGATCTCGATATCCAGCAAGGCACCGCGTTCAGCTGGCAGGCGCGCCGCCTCCAGAACGAACTGGAGCCGCCGGTCGCGGTCGAGCGCTTCGGCACCGTGGCGCAAGCCATGCAGGCGGCCGGCGCCTATGACCTGATGGCGCTCGATGGGCCGCCGCATGCGAGCATGGGCACGCGGCAGATCGCGGAAGCGAGCGATCTCGTTCTGCTGCCCACGGGACTGGCGCTCGACGATCTGGAGCCGTCCGTGCTGCTCGCCCACGAGCTGCGCAAGGCCGGCATCGACGCGGGCCGGATCGCCTTCGTGCTGAGCCGTGTCGGTGACAGCGAGGCCGAGCTCGACGAGGCCCGCGCCTACATCGCCCAGGGCGGCTATCGCTGCCTCATGACGACTTTGCCTGAGAAGACCGCCTATCGCCGCGCCAGCGACGAGGGCCGGGCGCTGACCGAAACGCGCTTCGCCTCGCTCAAGACGCGGGCCGATGCGCTCGTCCAGGAGGTCGTCGACCTGATCGAAACCAACGGCAAACGGGAGGCCGCATAGCATGACGAAGATCGCCCCACCCCAACGCACGACCAAAGGCGCGCCGCCGGCGCTGAGCGAGACGCTCGACAATCTCGATCGGTCGGAGGCGGCGGACCTGAAGCCGCTCAACTTCAAGGTGCCGGCGGAGTTTCACCGGGAGTTCAAGGCGCACGCCGCCATTCACGGCATGTCCATGGTGGACCTGCTCAAGGAAGGCTTCGATCTGGTGAAGGCGCGTAAGGGGTAATCTATTCATTATTTGTATAAATGACGAAATCTTCAACCCGCTAAACGTACGGGTTTGCAAATTGAAAACGATGCTACCAAATAAATAATGTCGTCGAATCCCGCTGGTTATACAAGTCACAGGGACATTGAACGGGATCCGGCGACATCTCTATTCTATTTATTATCCATTCCGATTTCCAGACGTCAGCAAAATAATTTTCGACGCATGACATAAACCCTCGGTTATACAAGGAGGGACATTTGTCATGTCATTCATTCGTCTATTGTGGCGGACGCTGCGGTTCGCTGTCTTCGATCTACCGAAATGGGTCATCATCCTCGCGGGACTCTATCTCTTTCTCCACTATGCGGCCCAGACGCCTTTCGGGGCGGCGATCATCACCGGCTTTGCCCTTCTGGTCTGCTTGCCTGTCTTTCTCGGCCTGTGGCGGTATGCCCGCCGGCCGCGACAAGCCTATGGCTCCGCCTCGTTCGCCAGGGGCAAGGAGCTGCGCCAGGCCGGGCTGCTCACCTCAAAGGGGCCGATCATCGGCAAGCGCGGCGACCGGTTCCTGCGCTACGACCGGCCGGGCCATCTCCTGACCTTCGCGCCGACGCGCTCGGGCAAGGGGGTGGGCGCCGTGGTGCCCAACCTGCTCGATCATCCGGGCTCGGTCTTCGTCACCGACATCAAGGGCGAGAACCATCGCATCGCCGGCGGTTACCGCGCGGAAATCGGCCGCGTGGTGGTCTTCGCGCCCTTCGATCCGACGATCTCGAACGCCTTCTACAACCCGCTGGACTTCATCCGGGTCGGCACGGCCAGCGAGGTGGACGATGCCCGCTTGATGGCGGAGATGATCGTCGCGGCGAAGGCGGATGAGGCGGATCACTTCGAGCGCGAGGCGCGCACATTGATCATGGGGATGCTGCTTCACCTCGCCCGCGACATCGAGCCCGAGCTCCGGACACTCCACCAACTGCGGGTGATGTTGATGCGGTCGGATGAGGGCTTCGTGAAGGTGCTCGAAGGCATGCAGGGCTCCGAGAGCGCGACCGCGGCGCGGATCGCCGAGGGGTTCTCGCAGAAGGAGGAGCGCGAGCGCTCAAGCGTCGTCTCCACCGCACAGGACAGCATGTCGATCTTCGAGAGCCCGCAGCTCTCGGCCATGACCGCCAAGACCACCTTCGACTTCGAGCGGATGAAGGATCGGACCTGTTCGGTCTTCGTGATCGTGCCGCCGGAGTACGTCTCGTCCTATCAGCCCTTCATGCGGTTGATGGTGGGCATCGCCACGGCGGCGATGAGCCGCAACACGCATGTCCCGGACACGCCGGTTCTGTTCCTGCTCGACGAGCTGCCCGCCCTGGGGCGCATGCGGCCGATCGAGGATGGCATCGGCTATCTCGCCGGGTACGGCGTGCGGCTCTGGCTGTTCGTGCAGGATCTCGACCAGCTCCAGAAAACCTATCGCAAGTGGCGCTCGATGATCGCCAACTGCGCCGTGCGTCAGGCCTTCAATGTCCAGGACCCCGACACCGCCGGCATGCTCTCCAGCATGCTCGGCCAGCGCACCGTGAAGGTGCATAGCGGCGGCCGCTCGGGGCGGCTGCCGCTGCTCGGTCTGGTGCACGCCTACAGCGAAGGGGAGAGCGAGACCGGCCGGCCGTTGCTCTCGCCGTCCGAGGTAACGCTCCTGCCGGACAGCCGCATGCTGGTCTTCGTGCAGGGCTGCCGGCCGATCCTCGCGGAGAAGATCCGCTACTACGCCGACGCGGTGTTCCAGCGGCGCCTGAGCCGTCCGGCTGAGGCCGCCCGGAGCGCCGGGTCTTCCAATCCAGAAATAACGAAAGGGTGAATTGATGAAATCGTTCTTGGAACGTGGCGCGGTGCCGGCGTTGACCGCTGGCATGGCCTATCGGTTTCGGTCGTATCCGCGCTCGCGTTTGATCGAGTGGTCGAGGCGGCATTGCAGGTCCATGCTCTCGTGAAGGACACGGACGACGACGGTGTCACCGTCGATGCGGTAGAACACCAAGTGGTGGCCGACCCTGGCACTACGATAGCCTTCGGCGATCTCGTCGCGCGCCGCGCCGATCTCCGGGGTCTCGCTCAGGCGTTGCAGCTTGTCGTGAATCGCCCGGAGGTATCGTCGCGTCTGTTCCCGGCCCCAGGTTTTGCGCGTGTAGCGGCCGATGTCCCTCAGGTCTTCTTCCGCTTTGGGCCGGATCAGGTATTTGCGCGAGTCGCTCAAGCGTTGCGATCCTCGATCGCCTCGCTTTCCACATCCTCGATCAAGACCTCGAAATCCAGCTCTCTGGGCGGGCCGCTGGCCTCGCCTGCCGCCAGCGCGTTCCGCAACTGTTCAAGCTTGAGGGTGTACACCTCGTCCTGTTCGGCGAGAAGGCGCAGCGCCTCGCGGATAACCTCGCTGGCATTGTTATAGAGGCCGGTTTCCACCTTCTGGCGGACCAACTCTTCGAGCTTCGGGGTCAGCGACACGTGCATGGCGGGTTCCTCCTACATGCCTATTGTTGGCCGCCAACCAAACATCGTCAATATTTGGTTGGCGGCATTGACCGTTAGTCGATGTCGATTTCCAGCCCGAGTGCCTTCTGCCGCTCGCGCTTACGCTGCCGCTCCAGGCTGCGTTCCTTGGCGCGCAGATAGGCGCGGTGAAGCTGCTCCTTGCGCTCGTCGGCGAAGCGGCTCCGACGAATCGCCTGTTCGGTCACCCGCTCCAGCGCGCGTGAGCGCGCCGCGATCTTGCGGATCATGATCTTGCGCAGCTCTTCGGGCGTGCCCGCCACGCCTTGAAGCATCCGGTAATCGTGGATCGCGCGGCTCTTCCGCTCCCGCGCCCGTTCGAGCTGGACGCGGGTCCGGTCCAGATCGTTCTTGGCCTCACGCCATTTGCGGCGACGCGCGCCGAGGTAGCGGGACAGGCGCTTGGCCTCCTGTCTCTCCGGATCGCGCCATTCGCCGATGCGGGTGCCGCGGGCCTCGCCCAGCACCAGCGGGTTCTCCTTCACCATGCGTTCGGCCTCGGCCTCGCCATGGGTCCGCTCCAGAATGTCCCAGGCGCTCTTGGCCGCGTAGGGATCGCGATAGACGCCGTCGAGAATGCGCAGCAGGCTGACGGTGCGCTTGCGGAACCATTCCGTGTTCGTATTCTCCCGCTCCTGAAGATACGTTTCCTGGCGCTTGGCATAGTCGATCCGGTTGCGCCCCCGACGGTAGGCGGCGTCGATCTCCGACCAGTAGCGGTAGTCCATGTCGAGCTGGTCGAGCCGCTCCACCGGGTTCTGCCTCGGCGGCAGGGCATCGTCGTTCATCAGCCGCTCGACAGTCCGCTTCTCGGCGGGCGTCATTCCTTCGGTGTCGACGCCGGAGGGGGCCTCGCGCCGTTGCGCGAGCTCGCGTGCCCGCTCGATCAGGAAGTTGCCGTAGGTCTGCTCGAAGCGGGCCTGGAGGCGGTCGCGCCGCACGCCCTTACCCAACTCCGAGAGCTTCGCGTAGCCCTCGCCGTCGGTGATGATGAGGCCTCGGCCCTTCATCTCCAGAGTGAGGCCCTTGTCGTTGAGACGCTGCGTCAGATCCTTCCACGAGCCGGCTTGCCAGAAGTCGTCGCGCAGCAGGGCGCGCAGGCCGACGATGCGGCCCTTGCCGAAGCGCGTGCGGGCCTCCCGATCCTCGCGCCTCGCCTGCCAGTATTCGGCATCGGTCGGGTTCGGCTCGTTGTCGATCTCGTGCTCGCGGCCGTACTCGCGATTGCGCAGCACGTTGAGCCCCAGCTCTCGGGCGCGCGTCTGGACGATCTCGGCCAAGCGGGTGCCGTCCCGGTGCCGGCTATGGGCCTTGTGGCGGGTCGGATGAATGCGGTTGACCAGAAAGTGCAAGTGCGGGTGGTCGGTGTCCTTGTGGGAATAGACCAGCGCCTGATGCTCGCTCAGCCCCATGTCGTCGAGCACCTTGCGCGCCACGTCCCGCTTGACCTCTTGGGTCACCTTGCCGGCCTCGGCGTCCTTCGGATCGAAGGTGATGATGAAATGGTAGGCGGGCGTCTTGCAGCGGCGGCTCTTAGCGGCCGTCGCTTCCATCACCGCCGCCGCGGCGCGCGGATCGGTGGTGTAGAGATTGCGCCCCTCGACGAACTCGACGCGGTCGGGGGAGAGGCCCTTGACCTGACCGGCCAGGTAGAGGCTGGAGGCCTTGAAGCTCTCCGGCTGGCGCTTGGGCACCTTAAACCGCATCTCTCCCGTCCGGGGGCGCCCCGGTCTCCGGCGGCGGCTGCGACACCGCGTCGTGGATCGGCTTCAGGACTTTCTGCACGGCGGTCAGCGCGTCGTGCACCTCCTGAAGGTCGAGCTCCTTGCCCATGTTGGCGCGACGGGCCAGCGCGTTCACCCAATGGCCGGCGGCGTTGATCTTCTCCAGATGCGCGTCGATCACCGGCGTCAGGTCGGTCCGCCCTGACACCGCCTCCACAAGTTGGCCCCCCACATATTTCGCCCAGTCCTCGTAGGTGGTCATGCCCGTCGCGTCGGCGAGTTGGCTGAGGTTCGTGGCGATCGAGGACAGTTCGTAGAGCAGCGCCGTCATGGCGCGCTCGCGCGGCGGCTTGGCCCTGGGCTTCTTGCCGGTCAGCATGGCACGGGCGTACTCGGCCATGGTGACGCCGACCTCCTGGGCGGCGCGCTCAAGGTCGCGCTTCTCGACGGGGGTGAGCCGGACACGCAGATACTCGGTACGGCGCTCTTCCGGCTTGAGCGGCGGGCGGGCCATCAGCGGCGCCCTCCGCGTGCGGCGGGCAGGCCTCGCAGAGCAAGATTGACGGCGCTTGAGACCCCGTGAGGGGGTCGAATGTCGCGGAAATTGTTGTACCCCAAAAACTCTCGACGGCTCCCTGGGGAGCCTCGATTCAAGACTTTTTGGGGTACAACATCCATCTTGCCTCCCTACTGAAGTTACACTTCTACTCACCCCCTTATGGGGCCAACTTCCAGCGAGAGCAAGATTCATACTGACAGAGCAGTGAGTTAATCACTATCGGAACCAACGGAATACTAGCCGAGATGAACCCCACCGACAAGTTTCAATCACCTTCTACCACACACAACGGCCCCCAACGCGCCTTGTCTCCCGGTCAGGCTACGACCTATTGGGCGCCGCCATAAGCCCCCGGATGAGAAACCAACGAAGGGAATGGCGCGTGTGGACATATGTGATCCTGGGGCTCGCCGGCGCGGCGAACGTGGCCGGTCTGGTGGCGGCGCAGACGCCGCCGTTCAAATGTCTGAGCATGTTCGGAATCGTCGCGGCGGCCGTGGCCGCGATGCTCGTGCATCACCGTCGCCGGCGGTAGGGCGACCGCCTGGTGGGGGATGGCAGGTTGCTTTCGGCGGACGGCACTCTGCCGACCCGCCGACGGCGTGGGCCGTCGGCGGGGCGGCTTGGCTCAGGCGGCGCGCTGGCGAAGCCGCGGGTTGCTGTCCAGCATCGCGATCACGCAGCTCCACGGGGACAGGCCGGCGTCGTAGGCGGCGGCGATGTCGTGCATGTGGTCCGGGCCGAGCTCTTCGCCGCTCTCGATCATTAGCGCGTCCTCCACCTCGATGACGAACGCGTCCCAGCTCTGCTCGGCGAGGGTGTCGATGGCGGTCAGTCGGTTCATGGCTTTTCTCCTTGCGTTGGTTCCGTGCCGCGTCGCCGCGGCCTTCATGGGCGACGAAAGGCGGACGGCCGAGCCGTCCCGAGCGCACCGTCAGGCCGCAGCGGCAGCGGAGGACGCGGAGGCGCGGCTTTGTTGCCGCGCGAGGAAGCCGGCGCAGCCGGCGGGGAAGAAAGCCGCGACGACGCGTTGCGCCGGGCGGCGCCGGACGCAGGTTCGCCCAGTGAAGAAGGCCGCTTGCGACGCCGGAACCAGCGGAAGGGGGGAAGACATCGACGGACGCCGAGACCATCGCCGGGAGCGAAGTGGACGTGGGTGGCCTCGTCAGGTGAGGCGCTTGTGGTCGAGTCTAGAAGAGGGAAGGAACCCACATGGAGGATCATCGCCGATGACGACATCCCAAGACCCAGTGAGCGTCCGCATCGAAGCGGGGCTGTACGAGTTCACCTTCGCCCTGCCGCCGGATGAGCTGGACGACGCCGTGACCCGCGCCAGGCGGTGCGGGCTGACCTTCGACGCCTTCGTCCGTCAGAATATGTTCGGGCCGGACCCCGAGCGCTGTCTCGGGATTGCCGAGGACTGGCCGCTCGATGCGCGGCTGATGGGCTGGCGCATTCGCCTGCCCGACGATGTCAGGCGCCATTTGCAGGCGAGCGCATAAGGAAACAACATCGTCGGCACGCTGCGGGCGCCAATCGTCCGGTCAAGAAGACGGCCCCCCGTCCTGCAGAGCCCCGCACGCGAAAGCCGCCTCCGGAGAGGCGGCTTCGTCGTGGGCGACCTGGCTACCACCACGATGTGTAGAAAACGGTGGCGCCGGCCTCGATGAGTTCGCGCGCCTTGGCGACGAAGGTGAGATCGCCCTCCGTCTCGGAGCCGTCCGATGCGCCGAAGAAGAAGCCCTCGGTGTGCGGCAGTGCGCCCGCCCTGATGTCGGCCTCCAGCCGGTCGAGGTCGGCTGCGGTGAGCTGCACGTTGACGCAGTTGAAGACGGGGCTCGCGCCGCCCTTCTCGCCGTAGAGCCGCTCCATCCAGCCGTGCAGGTTGGGGTGCTTGCGCCAGTAGAAGATCTCCGTGGCGCCCTCGGCGCTGAAGTCGACCTCGTCGGCGATCTGCTGTTCGGTCGCGAAGGCATACATATCCAGTCCCATGTCTCGATCCTTTCAAAGTTGGTTGTCCGTCCCGAAGGACGCGGATCGACAGGCCGGGCGGGATGAGCCGGAGCCGTCATGCGCAACACGGGGGCTGGCGCGGGCCGCGCATTGACGGCGAGGCGCCGTCCGGCAGAGACGCGGACCCATCTGAGGGACGGCAACCGCAAAGGGATGAGACGGGACGGCGGCGGATGCCGCGACCGAACACTCAGTCGAGGCGAGAGTGTCGCGCTGTGTGGGGGGTACCGGGATGGGGCTGGTTTGTGCAGGCAGACGAAAAGCGCCGCCGGAGCGGCGCTCGTTAACGGGCGGCAGCGGTCAGTCGACGGGCACTTCGATCACGGCGTTCGGCGATCGGGACTGCTCGGCGATGAAGTAGCCGAGGCGGTTCACGAAATGGAACCCGCTCAGGACATAGAGGGTGTCATCGTCGGGTCAGTGCGGATTGTCGGTAGGTAGAAGCCCGGGACTGCGTGAGTAGATTTAACCGTCTCCATCGATTTAGCGTGGGATACGGCTGCGCAGGCAAACAAGCATCGCAGCGAACACCACAACGGCGCATCCGATGGCCAGGGGCGGTACCGGTTCGCCGAGAAAGAGGGCGGCCCATGCGAGGGCCGCAAGTGGCAG
>NZ_JABJVY010000031.1:0-52478 GCF_040750475.1 Amorphus sp. 3PC139-8
TCATCATCACCGCCGCGACACCAGATTCTCATCCAGATTGTCGCGCACCTCTCTCCCAGAATGTCGCGCTATAGCAGCGGATTGCCGAAGATCTCCGAGGGTAGTCGCCGGATTCGGGTCAAGCGCCTGTTGGTCAAGTGACGAAGCGGACCCATCCGCCAGATGAGAGCTGATGTCAGGATCCCGGGGGCGCGGAAAGGGTTAGGCACTTCGCCCGGAGGCTATCCAGTACAATGTGAGGCTAGCTCAAATGGAATAAGCGATCGGCCTTTAGTTTGTGCGGTGGCAGACCCGGCTGTCTGAGGGTGACCAGGTCGTGGGGTGGACAACCGAAGGATTCCGAGGGCAATCGATCGATTCAAGGCAAGCGCGCCTTCGGCGCCAGGGCCAGGCGATTTCAGCGCGGGCCGGGCGGGTAGTGTCCGGGGCGGCCGCGGTCATTCCACAGGAGGTGTATCTGTTCGGTGCGGAGCGGGTCGGGCTTCGGTAGCCAGGCGTGCCGCTCGGCGCCGACGGTTGTCTGTCGGGTGTAGCGGTTACCGTAGTGGGAGGGGCTGCGCTGACCGGTGTGACCGGCGAGGGCGGCGACCTCGGGCCGAGTGTAGCGAAGCTTCGCGCGCTCGATGAAATCGTGTCGGGGGGTGTAGAGGCTCACCGCGCCGGCTGTCGGGTAAAGGGTAGAGTGCGCGCGGTTGATGTACCGGGTTAGAGCGGCGAGGAGAACGTCGTACTCGGTCGCGTAGTGAGCCCAGAAGTGTCGGAGCTGGGTCGCGAAATAGATGTCGCGAAGCGCGGGGATTGGGACGGCTTCAAGCCGGAGTGTGCGCTCTCGAGCGGCGATGATGGGATTGGCGTTGGTCTGCTTCGCGTTGATGACGTGGAGAATTGGTGCGGTCGCGGTAGCGGTGGAGTGCGCGGCGATGATCTCGGCGGGGTCTCGGGTCGACTGGGCGAAGCTCGTGGCGTGGCGCGCTTCGAGGGCGGCGATGACGAAGCTCTCGGCGTCGGTGTGCTGTCCGCGGCGGTCGACCAGGAGTGTAGAGTGCCACCACTCATAGGGGCGGAGCCCCGTGTACCAACTGGCGCGGAACAGGAGTGCTGCGAGAGCAGGGCGGTTCGGTTGATGGGTGGCGACTGAGCGAAGCAGTTCGATGTTGTCGCGTGCGGGATCGAGATAGCGGGAGATGCGCTCCAGGATTTCGGCATTGAGCGGGACGTAGCGACCGCCGGCGGTTCGGCCAAAATGGATGAGCTGCGCGGGTCGGGCGAAACCGGCAACGGTCTCGACGAGGCTGTTGGGATCGGCGGTTGGATCATCCGTTAAGAGTGGTTCGAGGTATTCCTCCATGAGGTGGCGACCGAGGTTGGCGATCTCGGAGGTTTTCTGGGAAAGGGTCGCACGCGCGGCTTCGAGCTCCTCGATCGGAATGGGGAGAGCTGGATCGAGGAGGCGGTGGGCGTCGTCAAAGCCGGCCGGAAGGGCAGCGACGAGGACGTCGATCGCCGTTGCCGGGTTGTCAGCGGCGGCGTCGAGCCAGAGGCGTAGGGCTCGTCGATCGCGGGTTAAACTGGACTCAGAAAGCCATGGTCCGCGGAGAGCGAGCTGGTTGGCGAGTTCGTTCGCGGACAAGGGAGTGCCGCCGAGGCGGCGGTCGGCTGCGAGAATGAGAGAGCGGACAGCTTTTGCGTAGTGAGGAGAGAGGGCCGCGGTCATGGAGAGGGTCCCGGTCGGGATTGAGTCGGTGAAAAGATGGGGTGAGAAGAAGGTGTCATTTCGGTGGTTCGCAATATTCCTTTCAATCGGTTTTTCGCGTGTGTTCAGGGTTCGGAATTGTCAATTCACGGTAGGTTCTTTTCGACGGCGCGTACCTTCTTTTCAGTCGGTGGTTTTGAAAAGAAGGTACAGGCTGAGCCGTCGTGCGAAAAGCGCATTTCTTTTTCCTGCCAGTTCGAGTTGTCCACTCCACAAAAATCGGCAAGCTTCGGCATCCAAATGCAGTTGAAGTTTTGCGAAAAGACAAGCGGCTCATATCATGCACAGCGCGGCCACCGGCAAGCGCTGGGTCGCCCAATGCGTCGGTCCGGCGCGTTCGAGGAGGAGGTTCGGCATGTTCGATGAACTCGTTCGTTCGGCGTCGGAAGGTGTTCGACGGGCACGTGTCGGTGTGGTTTGGCTGATTTGTTCTGTGGCGGTTGGCGGGTGCGCGCATAGCGCCTCGCCCGAGCCCGCGCCGTTGGCGTTGATCGACGCGGAGATCGCTGAGGCCGCAAAGAAGAGCGCCGCGGCTTCGGCGGCAATCGCGGAGGTCGAGGTGGCGGCGTCCGCGCCCTTGGCGCCGGCGCCAGCTCAGATGGTTCCGCCAGGTGTGGAGCTGCCGGCGGAGGTGGTGCAGTTGGTCTCGGTTGATTGGCAAGGACCGATTGAGCCGCTGCTTCAGTCTCTGGCGGACGTGGCCGGGTATCGATTGGTGGTGTCCGGCGTCCGTCAGCCAGCGCCTCCGACGGTGTCGATCACGCGAAAGGAGGCGCCGCTATGGACCGTAGTGAGAGACGCGGGGACGCTGGTCGTGGATCGGGGCACGGTCGTTCTCAACCCACAACGAGGGACGATCGAGTTGCGGTACGAGAGCAGGGGTTGAGCGTGGAACGGGTTGCGCGCGCAATAGCGATTACCGGTTGCCTGTCTCTGGTGGGGTGCGTGGCGCTCGGCGAGGCACCGCCGGCGGCGGTGCCTGCGCCGGTGCCCCAGATAGGTGGGCATGACGACCTCCAACTGGGACCTCCGCCGAAGACCTTAGCCGACGTAAAAATTGAAGCGGTCGATCCGCGCAAGGAGATGGACGGGCTGGGCGGGATCCGGGGGCAGGCCCTGCGGGAAGCGGCGCTGAGCTATGGGAGCCAGCTCGGCTATGCGTACCGTGCCTGGCAGATCGAGAAGCGGCTTGAGGTGCAGTCGAGGGAATTGGATGCCGTGTTCGACTTCGGTCGAGTGGCGATGTCTGCTCCGCGCGACACAGGCTATGTGCTTCCGCCGGTCGTCGGGCGATCGTTCGCGGCGTTCGAGGGCGATACGGACGGCACTCGGGTAACGGCGGCTGACGAGTATTTGCAGATCGTCGCCCCAGGTCGGCTATCGCCGGTGGTGCCCACGTGGCGAGACTATTTGCTGTTCGCGGCCGAGGAGCCCGAGGAACTGGCGTCGAGTTTGAAGCCCCAATCTCGTGATGAAGTAGCGGTGTTCAAGCGGGAGATTGAGGCCGGCTACGCTGCAGGGATGGCCCAGGCGGACGCCGCGCTGGAAGAAAAGCTGGCGCGCTTGCGGCGAGATTTCGAGGGCATGGCCGAGTACCGGCGGCTGGTGGCGCAGGGCATGATGAACAGGATCGTGGTTGCTGACGCCGACTTCGGTGTCACTGGCGGCGGGGATACGATGCGAATAGGCGAACGTGTCGTTCAAATCGTAGGCGAAGCGCAGTTCGAGGCGGATCCGCGGGTTTGGCGCGCCGTTACCCCGGGTCCAGAGGACGCGGCGATCGTGGAACGGGGTTCGATCGGTCGCTCCGGGGCGAGCGAATGATCGACGTCGGGCGGGAGCCGGGTCCGATCGTGAGCTCGATGCGGGTTCGCGAGGGCGTTGACCAGGCGGAGCCGTTCGCGGTGTCGGTCGATGCAACGAGTGTTCGCGCGCTGAAGGAGGAGCCGCAGCGGCTCGATGAGCCGAGCTTCCGACGATTTCTCATGTCGTGCGTGCAGTCGAATGCGTCGGACATCACGATTCAGTCCGGCATCCAGCCGCGGTGCGAGATATACGGTCGTAAGTACCGGGCATCGCGGAGAGCATGGACGACGACGGACGTCAACATGGTGCTGGCGGAGCTGTACGGGGACGCCAACGCCGTGGCGGAAATCAACCGCGGCGAGGTGCTGGATTTCTCCTATGAGCTGACCCAGGCGGACGGTATCCGGCAACGGTTCCGCGTAAACGCTACCGGGATTTTCGGCAGGGAAGGGGCCGGGGTCGAGATTACGATCCGCGTGCTTCCGACGAAAACCCCGACATGGGAATCGGTGTCGCTGACAGAGGACATCGCGGACGCGGTGTTGGCGAACAACGGGGTTATTGTCATCTGCGGTGCGACCGGGCACGGGAAATCGACCACGATGGCGGCGATGACCCGACGATGGCTGGAGTGGAAAGAGCGCCCGGTCAAGATCGTCGATCTTCAGGCCCCGATTGAATACACCTACCGCGACGTCCTTGCAGACATGGAAGGCTCGGCCTCGATCATTGGGCAGTCTGAGATCCCGCGGCACGTGAAGACCTTCGCCGAAGGGGTGAGGTCTGCGCTGCGTCGTAACCCGGATATCATCAACGTCGGAGAGTGCCGCGATCTCCCTACGATCCAGGCCACGATCGAGGCCTCGCTGACAGGGCACCTGGTCTATACGACGACGCACGCGGGATCGGTCGTTGAGGCTTTGCGGCGGCTTGTGATGGTTTTTCCTGGGGAGCAGAGGGAAGGCGAGAGCTTCAACCTGCTGACGTCCCTGAGATTCCTGATGGTCCAGTTCCTGGTGGAGCGGTCGGACGAACCTGGCAGAGTGCCCGTCCGGGAGTATCTGCAGATAACCCCTGAACTACGGTCTGAGCTCTACAACCGTCACACGGATCGGTGGCCGGAAATCGTGAGCGAGCTGATGGCATCGGACGGCGACGGGGGGCCTATGCGCCGGAGGCTCGAGGCGGATGTGGAGAGCTACTTTCGGAGGGGCGTCATCTCGGAGGACTCGCGCAGGATGCTGATGGCTCTGCAGTCGTGGAAGGGGAGGGGCGATGTACGGTAGCAACCTCTTCTGGCGCGAGACCATGCGCCCGGCGCGGTTTTTGATCTTTGATGCGCGGATCGTGGTGTTCATCGCGGCGCTGGTTCTCTATCTGCGGCTGAGCACGCTCATTCTGTTTCTCCTGGCCGCCGGGGTGTTTCGGATTGTCGAGACACGCGGCTATGATTTTCCGAATGCAATCCGAAAAGCTCGCTCGCTTGTTGCCGGACGGTTCCGGTCAGCCCGGCGGTTGAGCGATCGACGGGCCAGTGTCGATTTCGGGGCCGAAATCCTGCTGGATCGCGGCAGGTACCGGCAGGCGCGATCGGCGCACCGCAAAAAGGGAGAGGGATCGCCAACGCGCGATCGCCGGCGCGTGAAAATCGGTGCGGAAACGTGAGCGTGGAGTCGGAGATGGCAAATGGACTGATCAAGAAGGGCCGAGAATATGAGAGGGAGGCCGTGTTTTCGCGGCTGTCTCGAGTATTGACGGGCGACACGGGCCAAGGGTGGGCCGTTGCGAGCGAAGAGGGCGAGGCACTCGCGGACATGGCGCTCGAGGAAGAAGACGAAGCTCGGCTGTTCGCGGTCGAAGCGGCGGCGGCTCTCGAAACCTTGGAGGCGGCGCCCGATCCGGAGGAAACGCCGGCGGCGAGCAAGGGCACGCGGAAAGAGCCGCGGGAGCTGGTGGTGCAAGGAGGGGCGAAAGAGGCCAGCTACCGAGGTGTCCGTGTCGGATTTCCGGCGCGTGGGTGGGAGGAGGAGCGCGAGGGCATGGGGCCTTGGCACTCCGAGCGGCCCTTTTTGAGCGCAATTACCGGCCGCCGGATCAGCCCGCCGTGGTATCCGGGCGGGGCAGCGCAAGTGATCTCGCCCGAAAGCAGCGAAGCACAAGGGTTGTTTCGCCGCGAGAACATGTCGGCCGGGCTCTCAATCCTTCCCATGTGCGCGGGGGTGAGGCTGCTCGAGGCGACCAGAGTGTTCCGACGGCCGTCGGTGGCGGTGGATATCGGGTGGCGAGAGACGCACGTGGCGATACTGGCACCGAGTGCCGGAGGCTGCCCGGTTCCGCAGCTTTGGATCTTCGGCTTCGGATGGGATTGCATCGCGACGACGGTCGTCGATCGGCTGAAGGAGTGCGGGGGGCTTGGCGGCCGTGAAGATCCCCCCCGGGCCTTTCCGAGCCAGTCGATGGTTCGTGAAGTGATTGCGACCGGCGAGTGCCTTGTGGGCGAAGACAGAGTAGCGCTGGAGGGGATCAAGGGCGTGTCTCGCGAGCTTCTTTGGAGGGGGTTGTCGGCGGTCCTGGACCGGTCCGTAGGGGATGCCGAGGATTTCGAGGAAATCGCGCTTATTGCGCCGGGCTTCCTGCATGAATGCCTGATCTGGTCGTTGGATGTTCGTCGTGCGATCCGGAGGGACGTTCTCGAACCGAGCGAGGTGGCTCAGGCGTGGGAGGATCGGCTTCTGGTCGATGCGTTCCTGGGTGGAAGCACGTCATTGGAGGTGGTGTGATGCGCGCTATGGTGGTTGTGGCCGCGGCGGCCGTGCTGTCGGTCTCTGGGGCAGAGCGAGCGTCGGCGGAGTTCTTCTTCGAGGGACTGGCTCCGTTCTTCGTGGGAGAGAAGGAGGTGGCGCCGACGGATGGAACGAGCCGCCGCAAAGAGGACAGCGCGCGGCAGAGACGGCGTTGCGCTGAGGCGGGATCGAACGCGCAGATCCCGCAGGGGTACTGTGGGCCGGTGCGGCATGGCTCGCATCGGGCAAGCCATCAGAAATGAGACCACGCGGAAACCGCGTCGAATTCTAATCCTCAGCGCCTGACCCAGTGCTCTTCGGGCCCAGTGTCCATGTGAATGAAGTGGCGGCGGGGATAGTGACCAACCCCGCCGACGCCAAGCCACTGGATATATGTGAACAGGTCGCTGGTGGGGATTCCCGGAACGGTGAAGTCGACGGCGCGGCCGTCGATGTGGAGACTGTTTGGGACAGCGCCCTCGATTGAGCTGTTTGTCTTTTTGCTGCGGTACCCGGATGTGACGACGATCTTGCCGTCATGGCCGTCTTTCTTGGCCGCCATGCGTAGTGCTGCGAGCGCCCAGTACAGCCGAACGTCGATATCGCGCACTTCAGACCGACGCCAGTCGCGCAGAAACCACTTGAGGGAGGCGACGGCGTCCATGTCGTAGGATATGCGAAAAAAGTGCCCCTTGTAGGTCTCCCCCGTGTTCTGGTTGGTAAGCTCCAGGTAGGGTTCGATAGCCGGAACGAGCAGATCGAGATTGGTGCCCGGGCGTGCCGGGGACCCATCGTGGGTCTGGGGAGCGGCAGGCCACGAGGGCCGCGACGTCCCGATCGTGACGACGGCGGCCGCAGCGGCGACAAGGGCATCGCGGCGGGTGAGCATGTCCGTCTCCAGACGAGGTGAGGCTCGGTGCGAATCGCCAAATGCTAGACGGATCGTTTTGCGAAAAGCAATATCGGGACGGTTCGCCTGCTGGGGATTGTTGGGAGGTTGGTGCGTTGGTGGCCGATCTTCGCCCCGCAAGCCCCGTTCTTCAGGTAGGGGTCAGGGGCCGGTCTATCGCTGGTTCTCGACGCGCTCGCGCACAATCGACGGCGGCGCGCCGCAATCCATCTTGCGAAAAACCAAATCTGTTCGTACGAGTTGCGTATGGAGCAGATGCGCGCCAATGTCTATCGCCTCTACCCCACGCCGGCCCAGGCCGCGGCGATGGCGCGCATCGCCGGCGCGTGCCGCTTCGTCCACAACCTCGCCCTCGAGCAGCGGCGGGACTGGTGGCGGCCGGGACGGCGCTTCTCCTTCGGGCAGCAGGCGCGCGAGCTCACGGCGCTGCGCCGCCAGGTCGACTGGCTGCGGGACTGTCCCGTCCACGCGCTCCAGAACGCCCTGAGGGACGTCGATCGCGCGTTCCAGGCCTTCTTCGCCGGCCGGGCCGGCTATCCGCAGTTCCGCAGCAAGGGCGGCCGCGACAGCTTTCGCGAGAGCGACCCGGCCTGCTTCACCGTCCGGCGCACCGGCCGCCACAGCGGCATGGTGCGCATCCCGAAGGTCGGCTGGGTCCGGTTCCGGGGCTGGTATGCGATCCCCGGCGAGCTCCGCAGCCTCACGGTCTCGCGGCGCGCGGGCGTCTGGTCGGCCGCGATCCAGTGGCGTCGCGAGGTGGTGGAGCCCGCACCGTCGTCCCTGCCGCCCCTGGGGCTCGACATGGGCGTGGCCGTCGCCGTCGCGACCAGCGACGGGCGGCTGATCGAGGGGCCCCGCGCCTATGCGGCGGCCCGCAAGCGTCTCGCCGTCCTGCAGCGGGCCGTGGCCCGCAAGAAGAAGGGCTCGGCGAACCGGCGCAAGGCCGTGGCGAAGGTCGCCCGGCTGCATGCGCGGATCGCGAACATCCGGCGGGACTGGATCCACAAGCAGACGACCGCGATCGCCGAGAGCCAAGGCGTCGTCGTGGTCGAGGCCCTGCGGGTGCGGTCCATGTCCGCGTCGGCGCGGGGAACGGTCGAGGAGCCGGGGCGCAACGTGCGTGCCAAGGCGGGCCTCAACCGTTCCATTCTCGATGGCGGCTGGTTCGCCTTCCGCGCGGCGCTGGCCTACAAGCTGCCGGCCCGCGGCGGGCATCTGGTCGCCATCGAGCCCGCCTTCACGTCGCAGACCTGCTCGGCCTGCGGCGCCGTGGATCGGGCAAGCCGGAGGGCGCGGGCCGTGTTCGCCTGCACCGCCTGCGGCCACACCGACCATGCCGACGTCAACGCGGCGAATACCATCCTGCGGCAGGGCCTGTCGTCGATGCCTGTGGAGGGACGCGATCGCGCGCCCGGCGAAGCAGGAACCATCCGGAGGGCCGCATGAGCAGCCCAAAAGGAATCCTCGGACTTCGGGCCGGGGGGGAGGTCAGGGTGTTTGTCGAAGCGTTCGGGAAGATAGCGGCCTGGAAAGCGGTATTGACTGGCGCGGGGGTGAGTGGCTCCGTGATCGCCACATTCGGCCACCTGAATGCGTTTCCAGAGACTTTGTTTCCGCTTGGCATCGAACTGCGGGGGTCGGCGCCTCGGGTCTTGGAGCCGGCGCGGCGCTGGGATGAACGCAACAGCGCGAGGGTGCGAGCGGCCGCCCGGGCGGCGGCGGAGCACGGAGATGAGGTCGTCATCGCGACTGACGTGGACGACGAGGGAGATGTGATCGCGCTTGAGGTGTTGACCCTTCTCTTGGAGGCAGGGGTGCAGCTGGGGAATGTGTCCAGAGCTCTGCCGACGTCGATGACGAAGGAGGGGATAGCCAAAGCGTTGGCGGGAAGGAAGCGGCTGGCCGGGCAAGTCGGTGTCTTGCAGCGGCGGGCGCTGGCGGGGCGCGTGCGGGCGGTCACGGATCGGTTGATTGGCCACACGTTCAGTCGACCGGGATCCGGATTGTCGGTCGGGCGTGTGCGGAGTGCTTTGCTTGGTACTGTTGCGGCATCGGAAGGATATCGGCCGGAGGTTGGCGAGATCGTGTTGCGATGCCGGTCGGCCACCTGCGGGGCGGATTTCGCCGCTCGGCTGCCGGTGTGGTCGGGGGTGGCGCCGCCAGATGCATTGGTCGCTTTGGCGAACGCCTATCAAGGCGGAAACATCCCGGGCTCGGTCCGGTTGGTGTCGCCGTTGTCAGCTGGGGTCTGGGATCGGTTTGTCGGTGCGCAATTGCACAATACCGCGTCGGCGCTCGGCGCTGCACGTCGTTGGTTCGGGGTGGGGCTTCGGGCAGGAGCTGAGGCACTGCAGCGACTGTATCAAACGGGAGCCGTCTCGTACCCGCGAACGGAATCGAGTGGGATCGGAGCGGAGGGAGTGAAGGCCGTTGAGCAGTCCGCACGATTGGCCGGGGTGGTTGGGTTCGATCCGGACATGTTGTTGCAGTCGGCGCCGGTGGAGGCTGGCGCGCCGCACGAAGGGCTCTATCCGCTGCCATCGGCTGAAGGGGCTCGGAGGATGAGGAAGCTACGGTCTGACGGTGAAGCTCAGGCGCAGGATGCGGATGATGCGCTCTTCGCGGTCGTGGCGCGACGCGCGATAGAGGCGGGATGCGATCGTCGTAGAGAACGGGGTGTGTGGGTGGGCCGAGACGCGCCGGAGGCGGTTCGGGGTGCACTAGAGGAAATGGAATGGTTCCGCGAGCCTCGCTTCGGGGTTCCCTGGGGGCAGAAGAGAGCGACAGGGGTGCGCAAGTGGCCCGTGGATTCTGTCCTGCTGGATATCTTGGACCATGAGGGTCTGGGGCGCCCGGCGCTTTGGCATGTGCACGCCGACGCGCCGGCAGCGGAGCGGCTGGTGGAATTGGACGGGTGGACCCTGACCCTGAGCGCAATCGGCCGAGAGAGCCTGCAGGCTGCCCCGCTGTGCTTTCGCGACCGACGCGCAAGTCAGATGATTGAAGAAGTTTCCCGGAACGCCGCAGCCATCGGTGGCGTCGAAGTACGCGATCGCGAAGCGTCCACGGCCGGGATGAGCCCCGAGCTTATTGGGAGAGGATTGACGGCAATTCTGCGCAATCTGCCGGATGACGTGAGAGAGGCTATGCTGGCGGCCGCGGCGGCTGATGACGCCGCCAGGGCAGTGATGACGCCGCCGGCAGCAGCGGACCTGGTCGCGACCGGGCGGACGCCCGATCCGGAGCCAGCGAAGGATGTAGAAGAGGACGTCGAAGAGAACGATCGTCGCCCAAACACGGAGATGGGGCCGAGCCCCTTCTAAGAGGGGCTCGCGGTCAGAAGCAACGGACGACCACCATCATTTTTCCGTAGCCGCCGTCGACCTCGTAGACATCCGCCTGGCCATCGCCGGCAATGACGCCGTCGCCGTTGACGTCGGCACAGAAGCGCCAATTGGTCGTGGTCAATCCGGACTCGGTGCACCGGCCAGGCGGGTTTGCTGTGTCGTTCGTGAACACGTCCTGGCCGACGAAGTTCAGCATCCGGACTTGCCAATTCGGGCCGGTGTCAGTGGCAAAGGTTCGGGTCCCGACAATCGGCCGCCCGTCGAAATCGGCTGCGGACATGGTCGAGACGTAGATGCGGGGGGCCATCAAAAAGCCTTCGGCATTCTGCGGAGGGCACGTCGGTTTGGCGATGGAGTCGCCGGATTCAGCGACGATGACGTCATAGACCCCCTCGGAGATGTCTCGGAGTGTCTCGCCAGGGCGGTGAAGTGACGTCACCACGGCCTGGCTGGTCTGCATCTGACCGTCGATCGCCGCGTCGCCATCCACATCGATGTCGTTGCCAAAGCGGGCGTCACCGCCGACGTCGAGATCGCCAGGGGTCGTGAAGCCGTCATTCGACCAGACGCCGCCTTGCACAGTCGCGTCGCCGGTGACGGCCAGGTCCTGCGCGATCGAGACATCGGCTCCAAACGCGCCGTTGCCGTTGACCGTAAGGTCCCCGCCGACGCCGGCGCCGTTCGCGACCTGGAGGTTGTTTCCGATGTTCACGTCCGTGTCGACAATCAGCTGGCCGGAGGTGCGCGTGGTCGGGCAGTCGATCAAGAGGATACCGACGGACGCGGTGACGGTTCCGGGCGGGCATTCGATCTCGGAGAGGCCCTGAATCACAGTCGGCGTCTCGTCGACACCGTCGCCGTCCTGGTCCTGCTGAAAAACGACGGATCCATAGACCTCATTGGGCGGGCTGTTCAGGCAGTCTTGGAGGGTCGCGCCGGTGAGGCCCTCGCACCGATTGAGGTAGGGGCGCAGGTCGACTTCTCCCGACAGGATAGGCCCATAGCCGGAAAGGGAAACAAGGGACGCGAAATGACCCTCGCTTGGATATTCGGAGAGGCCGCTATAGGGGGTGAGGTCGATGGTCCAGGCGCCGTAGGGACCGCTGGCGGAATCGGCGACCCGCACGAAACCCGCGTCCGGGCCGGCAAGGACCGCGATCGGGTTTCCCCGGTTCGGGTCGATCTCCTCGCCGTCGTAGGTCACCAGAAGTATCTCGAGACCTAGCTCGTCGTTGCCGGTGCCGGCGTCCAGGATATCGTCCTCCCAGGCGTCGGGAATGTTGTTGGTGCCGAGCCCGCCGGCTCCGGCGATTTGACCACCCGTTACGGTGGCCGGTGGGTTGGTCGTGTCGCCGTTGAGCACGATCCGGGACAGGAGGGCGTACCTCTGATCCCACAAGTTCGATGCCGTGCTGCCGTCGTTGAGGAACGCGGGGGGAAGAAAGCCTGCGTCGGTCACGACATCGATGTCTTGGCTTCGAATGCCGGCGCCGGTGGTGGTGGCGACCCCGGCAAGCTCGTTGAGGAGGGTGTCGTAGTTGGCCTGTACGTAGTTCTGGGCAGCTCGCAGAATGATCCCCATGGATTCCGCCGATACGGCTTCCTGCTGGCTTTCTCGCTGATCGTTGAGCATGAGCGCGGTCGTCGCCATCACGCCCAGCATGATCGTCAAACCGAGGATCGCCTCCATCAGCGATATGGCGCGCTCATGGACGGTGAGGGTTGAACGGCCACGCGCGCCGAACGGAGGACTGGAGCAGGTGGGCGACGTGAAAGAAGGAAGTATCTGCATTTTCACAATCCTACCATCGAGATTGCGTGGTGCACCGGTGGGAAGGCGGCGAGCACCTTCCACAAGAGACAGCCGGCGAGGATGGGAAACATGACGGCGCAGAACGGGATGTGCACGCGCGCCGGCCCGAGGGTCATGCCGGTCTCGTGGGCCGCGGCAATGGCCGGTTTGCTCGGGCCGAGGGATAGGGCAAGGGCAAGCGCAGCTGCTGTGGTGAGATAGGTCGCAACCGCCCAGAGGCTGACCCCGAAGAGGAGCAACGGCATGAGAGCTGCGACGATGTCCTGGGTCACGACGGTCAAATATCCGGTGCGGATCTGGACGATGGTGAGCACGTAGGCGCCCGCCCACATTCCGGCCGCGACAACGAAGGCGTTTGGAGCGCCGTAGGGGGACAGCGCTGCCGAGCAAATGACAATGGGGAGCATCAAACCGTACGGGGCAAAGCACCAGTTCCGGTCGGCAGCCGCCTCGCCCATGAGAAACAGAGCAAGGATCGCGGAGATGGCTGCCTCGAAGTAGGCAGGTTCTGCCACACCGATGGTCTGAACGGCGTAGGCCAGCAAGGCGGCCGCCGCGCCGAGACCGATAAGGATGCGACCGGTCCAGTCCAGAGGAGGCAGGGAACTGGCGACGCCAGCGGCATGCGCAGCGCGCTGGGAACACCACCGCGCATATCGCGGCATCGCGATCGCCGCGAGCATCAGCATGCCGAGCGTTGCGAAACTGAGGAGAGGGGGGACTGTCATCGGTTGCTCGGCGTGCTAGGGCGCTGTCGGGGAAGCTGCGAGGCGCGTGACCAGTGTTGGCGCTCCCGGAGCGATCGGCGTTCCGATCGAGGTGAGAGTGATGCCCCCGACTGTCGCAGGGGCGGACGAAGGGAAGGTTCCGAGGGCGGACCCAATCCCGACAACATTGCGTCGGCTCAGGGTGGTCAGGATGGCTTGATATTCGGCTTCCGATCGCGTGGTCGAGGATCCGAAGTCGGCGGGGGCCGTCACGATGCCGAGATTCCCGTCGGCGACTACGACTTGGGCGCGCCATATGCCGAGATTGGTATAGGGATATCGGACGTCGACGGTGACGAGTTCGCTCCCCGGGCTGAAGGACGCAGGATCCGCATCAACCAGGTCGACCGCTCGTTGGTGGTAGCGGAGCATGCTTTCCGCATCGGCGTCGGCCTGGTAGCCGATTTGGTCATACTGCTCCCAGGCGGCAGGGAGAATGACGTTGTAAAGTAGAAACGTCGTTGCGAGCGCTGCCGCGAGAATAGAAATCATCAGCTGGTCTCGGTCGTTGGGCGGAACGCCCCGGTAACGATTTCCGAAAGACTCTTGGAGGCCTCTCGGCGTTCTGTGCGAAGTTTTTTTCTTTCAGGGGTCATGTCGAGATATTCGTCATGGAGCGCCCGTGCTGCCTGCCAGACAGTTGGATGAGCAATGGGGAACCCGAATTGGACTTCGGCTTTGTAGTGCGCAACGACCGCCGCACACTCTACGGCGGATGGCTCGACGCCGGCCCAGTTGAGCGCATACCAAAGCGGGCGATCTTCGTACTTCAGCCAATTGAACTGGGCGGTCGCGAGAACGCCTCGGCCCTTGCGCGCGTTGACCAGCATTCCGATCATGGCCGTCGCGACCCAGGCGTGGCGAGCGGCGACGTTCACCTGCAATCGGCGGGCGGCGACACTGGAGAGGATAGCGTCGATGCGCTCGGCAACCTGAGCATCGGCGGCGATCGCGGCATCCATTCCTTTTCGGTGGCCGGTTTTCTCGAATAGAATGCCGAGCGCGTCTAGGAGCCAGTTTGCGTCGTCGCGACCGTAGGGTGAGCGCTGGCTTTTCGGAAAGCCGATATCATACATTGCAGCAAAAATCGCACACAGCGCGCGTTGGTACGGTCGCAGCTGGTCGAAGCCTTTCCAGGGAAAGACCAGCTGAGCGGAAAGGACCTCAACCAGGTCCTCGATCGGGAGGTCCCCGTCTTGGTCTTCGAGCAGTCCAACAGATGAGATCCACTCCTCAGGGCGCAAGGATCGACCCGTTCTAGGGGGGCGGACCGGAGCGCTCTCCGGCTGGAGGAGGAGGCCCAGGTCGGGAGTTTCCCTCTGGACTCTGGAACGGGCCTTCTGGAAGGCGGCTCGAATTTCGTCATGGTTGGTGTCCGGCAGATAGTTGGGGTCGATGACCCGGGCCGGACGCCCGGTGTGCCAGTGCTTGGTCTGCTCGACGATCATCTGGCTGAGTGAGAGTTTGCCGCGGTGGACCTCGTCGACCCTGTAGCGGCGGGCTCGAACCCCGAGCCAAGCTATGATGGGAGCATAGAGGATGGCCGCGTAGAAGCCCGCGGTCGACAAGATGGCCGAGCGTTGGGTCGGCGACATCGTGTCGAACGTGCCCTGATTTAGATAGTTCCAGACGAGCGTTGCTCTGCGCCAGAACATGGCATCCGGAATTCCGAGTGCCGGCGCGATCGTCGTCTTGGTCAGGATCTCGGCTAGTAACGCGGCGGGGGCGACGTGGATCCAGGAGACCGCTCCTACAAATAGGTTGATGGGGGCCGCGTAGTAGCGAAGCAGAAAACCGAAGCCGACGACCGCAACCATCATCAGCACGAGGCCGATGAGGGCGGGATCGTCGTCGTTGGTGCGGGAGGGATTGGACGGGGCCGGCATCGGTTACGCCTGTGCCGGCTGATCGGTGATGCTGGATTGCGCGGAATGCACCAAGGAGTGGTGGCGCGCGAGAGACTGGATCTCTGTCAGCAGTTCGGGTGCGTAGAGGTCACGCGGGTTGTACCGGGGCGCGAGGGCGCGTGCGTGAGCCACGAGGGCGCCAGGCTCGAGGAGCGTAGGATCGTTTTCGGAGCTGGCGAGCTCCATCCATGCGAAGTCGAGGGCGCAAAGGAGCGGGCCCAGGTGAACGGATTGGGAGGCACCTGGCGCCATGCTCTGGACGACCAGCGTTGTCGCGACGTCGAGCGAAGCGCGTGTGAAATTGTAATTGGTTAGAGCTGATATCAGGGGGATTGGCCTTGATTTGGCCCGCACCGCCCGCGCCATCAATGCGATGGAGATGATGGCGGGGGCCGCTGTCTCATCGAGCATTGATCATGACCCTCTCGGTACAGCGCGGCAGTCCGCGCGCCGGTCCTCGTGGCTGATCATGGCCGTAGGCAGCCCCGTTTTTCAAGAGATATCCGCTTTTTTGCATTGGTATTCGAGGACCTATGTGACAGCCGTTGAATGCGGTTTTCCCTGAATTGGAAGGCAATCGCGCTTGCGCGGTCTTTGCGAAAATGCAACTCGATATAGGGTATCGAGGATTGAGGCATGGTCCAGGCGGTCGAGCGTCGAGACGACACTGTGAAAGAGGAACACGCAGGGGCTCCGCGTTGCCCGACGATCGCGGAGTTCGTCGTGGCGCTGTCGAGCCGGGAGCCCTGGTGTCTCACGGATGATGACGTCTCGGATCTGCTAGGCGAAAAACTGGACACTTTCGTCGACCGATGTGCGAAGTGCCATAGTCCGATATCCTCAGGCATCGGCGTGCCCTTCGCGATCGTGTTTGCGTACCTGCCTGCACCAGTGCGTGTGCGCGCGTTGGGCGAGATCTCCACCAACGAAAGTGTGTTCGATGGGTTGGTCGCCGTGGAGCCGGACTGGTCAGGGTCGGCATTGGCGGCTCACCACAATCTTTTCGTCGCCTTGGAATGGTGCGCGCGGCGGATTCTGCAAGAGGCCCTCTACGGAGAAAGCCGATCGTCCCGTGTCGCCTCCGCGCTGGCGAGGGGTTCAAGCGAGCGGCGTGACGGGAGGGTGGCACGGTGAAATGGTCGACCTTCGGGATGGTCGTGTTGGTCGTGGGTGCCGTACCGCTGGGCGTGCAGCTGAAGGTGGCCGGCGCCACCAATGATCGCGATCACAAGGAGGCGCCGACGGGGCGGTTCTCGAGCGCACAGCTTCCGTCGCCGACATTTCTGGAAGAGCCAACAAGATCTACGCCTTCAGAGGTCGCTGCGGAGGGCGAGGACAGCTTCGCGGTGGACTGGTCTGACGTCGACGGTCGGTGGACGCTGGATCCGGGTCTCTCACTTTTTCGTCGTCTTGCGGATGGTGAAGACCGGCCAGCCGCGGCTGGCGCGGCGGATCTGATCGAGGTTGTGAGGAAGACCCGCGAGCAGAGCCCTCCTGCTGAGGCGGAGGACGCCATGGCAGCGCGCGTGCCGGCGGCAGTGCAGAGCGAGGATTCTGCGCCAAATTCTGTGAAAAATGATGAGGCGGTTCGGGTCGTGCCGGATGCTTTCGTCGGGTCGCAGGCCGATCGAGGAGCTCGATCGGATGCATTGATTGATCTCGCCTCGATCGCGCAGATGAGCCCAGACCAAATGGAAGCGGCGATCGGACTCGTATTGGCGCTCAAGGATCCGGAGGTTGGCCGGCAATGGCTGTCCGATCGCCGGCCAAGTAGTCCGCCGACGATCGGCGTGCCTCCCTTGAGTGCGCCAGGGGTGCCCCAGTCCGAAGCCCCCTCAGACGGACCGACCCTCCTCACAAGGGGCTGGGACGCCTACCGAGATTCTGAGGGGCGAGCGTGGATCCAGCAGGGTGACGACGAGGCAACGCGACTGGAGGTTGAGCGAGGGGTCGTTTTGGGAGCGTTGGGTCCTGTCGAGTCGATTGTGCAGAGGGACGGGGCATTGGAGAT
This sequence comes from Amorphus sp. 3PC139-8, assembly GCF_040750475.1. Taxonomy (NCBI): domain Bacteria; kingdom Pseudomonadati; phylum Pseudomonadota; class Alphaproteobacteria; order Hyphomicrobiales; family Amorphaceae; genus Amorphus; species Amorphus sp. 3PC139-8. Next base: position 17,098 of record NZ_JABJVY010000031.1, read on the forward strand.
CGAAACGGGCTTTGGAGGTCTGCTTCGCGGCCATCCGAACCCGATAGTGCCCAGGCCGCGGCCAAGGTCCTTCGCGGGCAGCGCCGCCGGCGATGACGACGATGCAGGTCTGCTTTCGTTCAAAGGGCCGCACTTCGAGTTCACGAGAAGTGCGCCGCCAAGCGAGCCCGATGCCAAAAAGCAAGCGGCTCGCGAGCTACCGCCTCGGCCGCAGGCCAAGCCGCTCCTCTCGGTCGGATCCAAGGCGCGCGAGAAATCGCACGAGGAAAAGGGAACCTAGTCGCATGCGCTACGCAGTTTTGGTGTTTGCCGCTCTTTGCGCAAGCTGTGCGGTCAGTCGCGCTGGTGAGCCGAGCGGCACAGGGCTCGCTCCATTCGTTCAGCGGCCGGCTGGCGCTGTGGAGCCAGCGGCAGAAACCGGCACATGGGCCGTCATGGCCGGCTCGACACTGAAGAGCACCCTGTTGGGATGGTCGCGCACGGCGGGATGGCGCCTGGTTTGGGACCATGAGGGCGACTACGCGCTGCGAGCGAGCGTGACGTTCGACGGACCGTTTGAGAAGGCTGTAACGGGACTGGTCGATGCCGTCTACCGGAGCTATCCGGAGCTCGCAGTGGATCTCTACAAGGGCAACCGTACGATCCACGTCTACACGCTTGCGCCGGCCACACGCTAGGTGTGACGCTGCTCCCCTGTCTGCGAAAAGCAAAGGTCATATTGCGATGTACAGGCACGATGTGCGATTTCGGCGGCCGTTGGCGGTGCTTGTCGCAGCGGTGATAGGTCTCGGCTTGGCAAGCTGCGAAAATGGGAAGACCGCGTATACCGGACCCAGCTGGGACGAGCAAAATGCCGTCGCGACCGAGGGGCTTGCTCGTTTCAATTCTCGGCGAGCGCTGCGGCCGGGTGGGGCGCAGGTCAATGATGGGGTCTTCGTCGCCGCAAAGCGCGTGGAGCGGGATCCGGGGGCGAACCTGCCAAACCGGGTTCAGAAGGCGAATGCGGTGCGACTGGAATCGCGAGATCCGATGACCCTGCCGCAGATCGCCGCGAGGCTCACAGAAATCACCGGGATTCCGCACATTGCCGCCCTCGGACCGACGGGGCTCTTTGACAGCGGCGTGGACGAAGAACGGGACGTCAAGGATTCGTCGACGCTGGGATCGGCTCCGTCCTTATGCCGCGGGTCCGATGGTTCGCTGCAGCCCTGTGGGACGAGCACAGAATTCGGCGCCCAGGCCCCGGCCAACATGTCCCCGAAGATGGTGTCCGCGCGGGTCGCGAACGACATCGGAGACAGCGAGGATGCCACGATGCGCCCCGATCTGCAGGGCCCCCTGTCGGAAGTGCTGGATGAAGTGGCGACGACGTTCGGGGCGACCTGGTCGTACACGGATGGCCGAGTGCTGTTCCGGGACTTCATTACCCGCCAGTACCAGCTGGTGGCGCTTCCCTCGGAGGTGTCCTCGAGCTCGGAGATCGGCGCTGACGACACGTCGACGACCACGAATGTGGACGTACGCTTCTGGGACGAGATCGAGGACGTGATGGCGGGCTTGGCGGGTCCCGGAGCGAACATCTCCCTGGGGACCGGGACTGGCATCATCACGGTAACGGCGCGGCTGAGCGACCACGAGCGGATCCAGAATTATGTCGACCAGATCAACGAGAGCCTGGGGCGGCAAATTGCGTTTGACGTGAATATTCTGACCGTGACGATGCGGCGCGAAGACGGCTATGGCGTCGATATCTCTGATCTGATGGTCGAGCTCGGCGATGCAACGGTCTCCTGGACGGGTGCGTCGACGTTGACCGGGCCGGTGGGGGCCGTCAACATCGGCGTCATCTCTGACGATTTCACTTTGGATGGCGTGATCGAGGCGCTTTCTCGTCAGGGCAAGGTCGGGGTCCAGACGCGGACAGGCACGACGACTTCCAACAATCGCATGGCTCCGATCGAGGTTGTCGAAGAGGTCGCCTACGTCAAGGAAACGCAAGTCATTCTGGACCGCGATGGCGATCAGACAGCGGTTCAGGTGACGCCGGATACGGTCGTCACTGGCTTCAATCTGCAGCTCCTGCCGCGGATCCTCAACAATCGCGAGATCATGGTCCAGTACACTGTCGTTCTGTCCGACCTGAACGACATTCGGACCTTCGGAAGTGGGGACTCGCAGGTCGAACTCCCGGAAGTCGCGCGGACAAGCTTCGAGCAACAGGCGTTGCTGGAAAATGGCGAGACGCTGATCCTGGCGGGCTTCGAGCGGACCCGCAACACGATCGACGAAGAGGGTGTCGGGGATCCTCGCTTCTTCCTGTTCGGCGGTTCTCGTGACATCGAGAAAGAGCGTATCGCGACCGTGATCCTTTTGACGCCACGGCTTTTGGATCGGCGGCGCCCGATCTTTGCCACGGCGCGGGACTGAGAGCCAGAAGGATCCGGATATGCGCCTAGGCAATCTGCAGTTCTGGAAGAGGCGTCAGCCCACCGGCGAACCGGTGGAGGTCGAGGACGGCGGGCTTGATACGTCCACCTTGGTTCACGAGGCGAGGCCGAGCGAAGAGGGCGAGGCGGCAAAGCGCTCGAAGGTGGGTCTTCTGGATACACTCCAGGGTCTCGTTTCCCAACGGGAAGGGCGTGCGCATCTTTCCGGGGAAATCACAGTTCTGTCGCAGAGTGCGATCCAGGTCGGCCGGACCGTGGTGGCTGTAGGTCTCAAATGGGAGCCGCCCAATGATGATTTCTCGCTGGCGGAACAAGCTGCGGAGGCCTCGGCGGGTGGCGAGGAATATGACCTCTACGGGTACTACGACGATCGGCGAGCCATGGTCGGCTTCGCAGCGACTGGCCACGGGCTGTCGCGTGGATCAGTCGTAGGCCTATCGCTATTCCCGGCGAGCATTGGGGAGAATTGGCTCGCCGCGTTCCAACTCGGCGCCCGAGGCTACTGGATCGTTGCCTTCAACCAGCGCGATATCTCGACCGATGCCGTCTATATGGAGATGACGGAGGCGCGCAACGAATTTAACAGCCTGGTCGGCGGCGCACATTGGGAGCGGGTGATCGCGCCGGCAGACTGGTTCGTACCTGACGCCGAGGACGGTGACCTGGCGGAATGGGCCACAGGGCCAGCGCGGCGGCTGCGTCCGCTCTACCCGCTTCGCGCCTTCCGACCGCATCTGATGGGAGGCGTTGCTGCCATCGCGCTGGTCATGGTGGGCTGGTACGCATGGGACTGGTACCAGGCTCGCCAGGTTCGGTTGGAGCAGGAGCGGATCGCGCAGCTGAAAGCCGAGCGTGCCCGCTTGAGCATCCGCTATCCGTGGCAGGAGGCGGCATCGCCGCCTCGAGTGGTCGACGAGTGCGTCGCGGCTTTCAATGTCGGCTTTTTTTCGGTCGCTGGATGGAACCCGGAGCCGCTCGAATGCAAGAACAACAAGGGTGAGATTCAAGTTGCGCTCGAATGGGGACGCGCCCCTCAGGGGCGGTTCTACTGGCTTGAGGCGGCAAAGCCGGCGGATATCGAAGGCGCGGTGAATCTGAGCAAATCGGGAACCGCGGCCGCACTCAGCTTCACCGTCAAGGTGCCGCCAGAGGCGGCAAGGAAGCAGGAAAAGCCGTGGGACGAGGCGGATATCGAATCCCGCGTCCGGGAGCGCTTCAACGCATTTGGGATCGATGTGGCATTGAGCGCGAAAACGCGAAGCCTGTCGCGCAGCGAACGCGCTCAGCTCACCAGCCCCGTCTACAACTACTACTCGCTGAGACTGATGGGATCGAGCGATCTGCACGACGTGATGAAGCTGCTGGCCGATATTCCTGCGGCTGTGGCGGAGAGCGTGGTGCTCGATACGCGGGACGGCAGCTGGGAATTGCGCGCGAGAATCTATATGCCGCCGATCCTTCCACCACCCCCGGATCAGGCGTCTCAAAGTCGGGGGTGGAGCTGGTTGAACTTCTAAGAGGGCTACGTCATGGGTCGTTACCTGCTTATTTTGGCTCTCGCCGTGATGATTTGCACGGTGGAGGACGTCGAACTGGCGTTGGCGCAGATGCCGTCCGGGCCATCCGTACCTGCCGGAGCTGCGACCACGTCACCTGTTCCGACCGGTGAAGATCCGGACCGATCGTCCTCGGGAGATATGCCGGCATGGATGCAACCGTCGGAGTGGCCGAGCGGGTGGGATCAGGATACAGAGCGGCCGGCGCTTCGGGATGTGCCTACCGTCCCTGGGGCGGGTGCGGGAGTGGATCCGGTGGCCGCGGATGAAGGTCCCTCAGGGAGCAGTGCCGCTGATCCCGCCCGCCAAGCCGTGCCGCCGGCAGGCGCGGATGGAAGGACGCCACTGGGGCCGGTGCCGGCAGACAGAGCGACGGTCGAAGGGGCGCCGCCGCCGACAGTGAAAGCGGCGCCGCGCGAAGCCAGCATGCCGTCGGGACCGGAGAGTGAACCGGAAAAGGATCCGTCCGGGCCGAGTGAGAATGCTCCTGCCCCTCCAAAGAAGCCGGTCGCGGCAACGAGCGTCAGTCCGCCGGCAGGCAAAGTGCAGACGGCGACGGGGGAGTGGGTCGATCCAGCACTGACCGAGCGACGGGCGCGGGTGGAAACGGGCGGTTTCATCGACCGGCAGGCCGATCAGAGTGAAACGCTGCTTCTGCTGAACCGCCAGCTCGAGATCGCGAAGGCGATCAACGATTTGATCGATGCGGCCGGACCGGACGCTGTGGTTGAAGTGGCACCCGGCGAGTTCCGCAGCTTCTCCGATCGGCCGGCGGCAATCCGGCTCAAGCGGTCGCTGGAGCAGGAAAAGCGGAATGCCGAGATCGCTCGGACGAAGAGCGAGCAGGAGATCGAGAAGCTGCTCAACCCTCCGCCGAAGCCCGAGGACGAGCCGAAGGCGCGGAACGCCAACGACTCGACCAATGTCGACGTGCAGGCCCCGCGGTTGCGGAACGATGGCACGCTGGCCTCGCAACCGTCTGCCGAGCTTGACGCATTGCGGGCCGAACTCGCGGCGCTTCGGACGCAAATGGAGACCAAGCAGAAAGATGCCGGCGCCAATCCGCAGCCGCTGTCTCAACAGATGTCGCTGCGTGAGGTCTACGGACTTCTGGGAAGCTATATTGCCGTTATCGAATATAACGGTGAAAGGGTCCGGGTTCGCACTGGAGATACACTGCCGGGCGAGGTTCGCGTCAAGGCGGTGGGTGCCGACAGCGTTACGGTGGAGGAGGCCGGTAACACGAGGGTGCTCAGCCTGCGCAGCTGATTGGGAGAGCGGGCCTGGTGGGTCTGCTTCGAGCGGCCGGCGGCGATCGCCGCCGGCGGGTGACTGAGTGTTGGAGTTGTGGATGGAGCAGATGCGCGCCAATGTCTATCGCCTCTACCCCACGCCGGCCCAGTCCGCGGCGATGGCGCGCATCGCCGGCGCGTGCCGCTTCGTCCACAACCTCGCCCTCGAGCAGCGGCGGGACTGGTGGCGGCCGGGCCGGCGCTTCTCCTTCGGTCAGCAGTCGCGGGAGCTCACGGCGCTGCGCCGCCAGGTCGACTGGCTGCGGGACTGTCCCGTCCACGCGCTCCAGAACGCCCTGAGGGACGTCGATCGCGCGCCCGGCGAAGCAGGACCCCCCCGGAGGGCCGCATGAGCAGCGCAAAAGGAACCCTCGGCCTTCAGTCCGGGGAGGAGGTCAGCGCTGTCGCGAATGCAGACCCCTCGGCTCTATCGCCACAGCTGGTGGAGGAACTGAAGCGTCTCGCGGAGCAGGGTCAGGACGGGCACGAAGAACTGCTGCGCCGGATCGCGCATTTTAGCACAACGACCGGCGACGGTGGTGAACAGGCCTACCTTGTGAAAAGGCAAGACCGGCACATGGTCGCCGCGTTCCGAGAGGGGCTTCTTCTGTGCGAGCACGGGACAAAGTTCACCCCGCTGGTCCGCACGGTTCAAAGCGATTTCAAGAAGCGCTTCGGGCATTCGATTTCGTGTCTGTTGGAACTGCCCGGCGTCATCATCCATCGGGTGTACGATGCCGCGAAGCTGGCAGGCAGCGGTGGGATCGGGATTGACGATGAGACGGAGGCGCTCGAGCACCAGGGCATCTTGAGAGCGATGCTGATGGATGCGGTCATGGGGCAAGCGTCGGATGTGCACATTCGGGTCACACCGCGGCTTACGGAAGTCAGATACCGCGTGTTCGGGCGGATGACGAACGGCAAATCACTTTCGGTGGAGGAGGGACAGAGGGTTATGCGTGCCGCCCTCGCGATTTCCGACGACACGGTCGCGAAGAACGATCGCTCCTACCAGCAGGGCGCCTTGACGCACGCGAGCAACAAGTGGCTTCCGAAACAAATCGAGATGGTCCGCCTCGCGTACACGCCGTCGAGCGAAGGGCGGGGCGCGCTCGTCATGCGGCTCAAGTACCGGAGTAAGCCGGGCGAGCGTGACGTCGACAGTTTGGGCTATACGCAGGCCCAGGCGAAAGACATCGCGCTGATGCGGCGGCGGACCAACGGCCTGTACATTCTTTCAGGCAAAGTCTCCTCGGGAAAATCGACGACGCTAGAGCGCGCGATGAACGCGATGTATCATGAGAAAAACGGCGAGATCACGATTTTTACGATCGAAGAGCCGATCGAGTTGAACATTCCGAATGCCGTCCAGGTGGCGATTACGGCGGCTACCGAAGAGGACCGGCGCACCGCATTTCAGGACGCGATCAAGTCGGCGCTGCGGTCAGACCCGAACGTGATCGTCGTCGGCGAGATCCGCGATCCGGGCATCGCCTACTACACAATCCAGGGCGCGCTGACGGGCCATGCCATGTGGTCCACGGTTCACGCCGGCAAGGCGCTTTCTATCCTCGATCGGCTTCTCGATCTCGAGGTTGCCCTTTGGAAAATTACCGATCCATCCGTGACGCGAGGCCTGATCTATCAGCGCCTGGTCGGGACGCTGTGTCCACACTGTCGAATAAGCTACGCGCAAGGGATCGAAGAAGGTCGTTTGGACAGAGGGCTGGCCGAAGACGTCGCCAGACTGTTTCAAATGGAGCTGGAGGAACTCTATCTGCGCTCGAAGAATGGCTGCACACACTGCATTCAGGGGCTAAATGGCCGAACCGTGGTGGCGGAAGTAGTTCTCGTCGACCAGAAGCTCCTCGATTATTACCGCATCGGTGAGCGGGGCCGCATGCATGAGCATTGGATGAAGGATCGGGCGGAGGGCGGTCTAGGCGGGCGTCCGGTCATCTACCACGCGCTCATGAAGGTCGCGCAGGGAATTGCAGACATCAACGAAGTGGAGGAGGAGGTCGATCTCGTCAGTTCGTTCGTGCACGAGTACGGCCACCTCGTTGAGAAGATGAGAGCGGAAATCGACGAGATGCTCGGGAGAAAAAGCAAATGCGAAAACGAGGCCGCGTAAAGGGCATCACGTACCACTTCGCTCGGATCCAGTTCGGCTTCGAAAAGCGCCTCGGCTTTTATCAGGAACTCGCAGGGTTGCTGCGCGCGAACCTGTCAAAGCGGGCCGCGATCGACAATCTTTACCTCGTGAACTCGGAGGAAGGGAAAAAGAAGGGCGAAGCGCTGGCCGTCATCATGTGGGATGTGGCCCTATCGATGCGCGATGGAGCAGAGCTCGCGACCGCGATGCGCCGCTGGATCCCGCGCGACGAGCTCATGGTGATCGAAGCGACCGAAAACAGTGACGACTTCCCGGGTCAGCTCGATGCCTTTTGCGAAACGATGCGTGCGAAGGCCCGCATCAAGGGAGCGATCATCGGCGGCCTGGCGTATCCCGTGGCGCTGTTCGTAATGGTCTACGTGCTCTTGACCTACTTCGGAAGCTCCGTCGTGCCGGTCGTGGCGACAATCATGCCGCCGGAGAAATGGACGGGAGCGGCCCGTTTCCTTGCGCTTCTTGGGAAGTTTGCAGAAAACTGGGCCCTCCCAAGCGCCGTTGGGGTGGTCCTGTTCTTCCTGGCAATCGGCTTTACGTTGCCGCGCTGGGCAACGAAAGGACGGAAATACGTCGAAAATCTGCCGATTTATTCGCTGTATCGAACCTATACGGGCGTAAGTTTCCTGCTCTCGCTCGCGTCGCTGCTTGATGGGGGAATGCCGGCCATCAAGGCGCTCGAGAAAATTCGGCAGAACGCGAGCCCGTATGTTCGCTATCGCGTGAATCGCATCCGTCTGCTGATGCTGGACGGCAAGGACCTTGGCAGTGCCCTGGCCGCCGCGGGGACCGGATGGCCTGACAAGAGGATGAACCTGTCCATCAAGATCTTTGCCCAAACGCAAGAGCTTTCGGAGCAGCTGATGCAGCTGTCGCGGGACTGGCTGTCGCGCTCGGAAAAGCGGATCAATACCCAGATGGGTTTGTTGAGGTCGATCTTCATGCTGTTGGTGTTTGGCGCGATCATCTCGGTGGTGGTCGGCATGTACGCCCTTCAGGATCAGCTCGCCCAGGAATTGAACCGGCGCTGACTCGAAACATCGCATCGACATTGCAAAGTGCATGGTATTTTGAAAATCGCATTCTCTGTGGTCGGTGTTTTGTGCGAAAAACACAAGGCGAGCCGCCTACGGAGAACTTGGTGGCGGCCTGTTCTTCAAACAATCACGGAGCTCATCATGACTGCCACTCTTACCCGTGCATTGCACTCGCCGCCGCCGATGATGGCCATGTCGGCAATGGGGCTGGTGCTGCTTTCGATCCTGTTCCTGGTGGCGCCGGCCGGGGCGCTCTTCCTGGCGCTCGGCTTCCTGGCCGTCATGGCCGATCGGCTGTATTCGCGCCGAGGCGACCGTGCGACTGTCGACCGGGAGATGCCGAGCGCGGCAGGCCTCCGCAGCATCCACCAGCGTGGCATCTCGCTCATGGAAGCGGTGCTCTATATCGTGATCGCGCTGAGCGTGATCGTCGGCGGCATCGTGTTCTTCGGCCAGGCTTCGCTGTCGTCGCGCGTGAACGATGCGATTCGGACGCTCATGTCCCTGCAGTCGGAGACCCGAGCGATGCACCAGACGTCCGCGGACTTCGGGGCCGTCGGCACGGACATCACGCCGGCGCTGGTCAACTCCGGGGCGATCCAGGGCAACCTGGAGCGCGCCGGAGGCGCGGTCGTGAATCAGTGGGAAGGGCAGATCCTCGTGACGGGCAACGACCAGGAATTCGCCATCAGCTACGATGACGTCCCGGACGACGCGTGCACGCGCCTGGTTCCCTACGACACGAGCGGCATGGGGCAGGGGGGCACCGGCATCATCGGCGTGACCGTCGAAGCCGCCACGGCCACTCCGGACACGGATATCGCGAACGCCGACACCGACGGCATCACGCCGGTCGACGCGGCGGGGCTGTGCGTCAACGGCGGCAACTCCATCACCTGGCATTTCTCGAGGACCTAGCGGGCGAGAAGCCTGGGTCGAGCGGATCGGAGGCGGAGGGGGCGGTTCCCCTCCGCCTTTTTTCTTGGAGATAGGCATGAGCGAACCGAAGGAAGCCCGAACGCAGGATGCGGCGCGCGGTGTTGTGGCGTCGGCACAGATACGGCGGAAGGTGCGCCGTCCGAGCCGTGGGTTCATCGAGACCATTTCCGGCGGCGATTTCGCGTTCGTCTCCCTTCTTTGCAGTGCGTTGGCGCTATTGGTGCTTCCTTCACTCTTCCTGCTCGTGGTGCCGTTGGCACTCACCTATTATCTGTGGTTGACGGGATTGAAGATCAGGTTGCCGTTTCGGGCGCCGATCACCTGGCCGGGGCCGGACTATGGCAACACATCCCCCACAGGAAAGCCCCGGTCAGCGTCGGGTATCTTCTACGGAGGGTTCTCCTACGACGACGGCCAGGCGCTCTGGATCACCAATGATGATGCGAGGCGCCACATCCTGGTGATGGGCACGACCGGCTCCGGGAAGGCGCTGCCGGACGATGCTCTGGTGTTGACGCCGGTCGGTTGGCGCCGCAATCGCGAGCTTCGCGTGGGGGACGCGCTGTGGCACCCCGACGGCTCGTTGACCTTCGTCGAAAGTGTCCATCCTCAAGGGCGGCAGCCGGTGTGCCGGCTCGAGTTCGAGGACGGACGGATTGTCGAATGCACGCCGGAGCACCTTTGGCAGGTTCGGATCGAGGGCAGAGTGGAGATGCTGGGGAGCAAAGCTCCCGGCGGCGCGGGTGGTGACGGATTTCAGGTCATGGAGGCGAAGGATCTGGGGATCCTGCTGGGTGTCCACCAGGGCGATGTCGAAATCTTCGTGCCGCTGATCGAACCGTATCCGGGCATCCCTGGTAGCCAAGATCTGACCGAGGGCGACGGCCGAAAGGCGTACGATGTCGGTTTCGTCAGAGCGGTGGGCGGCATGGCGGATCAGTGCGGTTCTGTGCAGGGCAGGCGGGCGTTCCTGCGCGGTTACCTGAGTGCGGCCAAAGTGCGCGCGACCGCATTCGGGATGGAGGTCGGCTGCAGCTCCAAGGCCAATGCGCGTGCTCTTCGACAGCTGGTGTGGAGCCTCGGCGGACTGGCCATGGTGATACAGACCAACGGCCGGCGCCACGGCCGCCGGAGCGGTTGGGCGCTTCGGTTCCATGGGCCCGGCTTCGACGAACTGATGGCTGACGAGGTCAAAGTCGCGAAATTCTCCGGAAAGGGTGTTCGGCTGGTGGGGCTAGAGCCTGGCCCTCGTCTCAAAGAATGCCGGTGCATCAAGACCACGCGCGCGGATGGGCTCTATATCACCGACGGCTATGTGACCACGCACAACACCGAGTTGATGCTCGGGTATGTCAGCCAAAGCCTGATGTGGTCTTCGGGCTTCGCGTTCATCGACGGCAAGGGAGCGAACGATCTCTATCCCCGCGTCTGGAGCCTAGCCCGTCGTTTTGGGCGCGAAGACGACGTCAGGCTGATCAGCTTCAAGAACCCTGAAACGCTCTCGGACGCGCCGGCCGGTGGGCCCGCCTATGAGACCAACACCCTCAACCCATTCGCGAAGGGGTCGGACGCGGAGCTCCGCAACATCATTGACTCCCTCATGGGAGAGTCGAGCGGCGCCGACAGTATGTGGCGTGGACGTGCGGCCAGCCTCGTGGCGGCCGTCATCCGCATCTTGGTGAACATGCGCGACCGCAACGAGCTGTTGCTCGACGTTCAGGCGATCCGCGACTACCTGCCGCTCGGGCTTGGCATCAAGCGGAGTGGTCGGCCGGAGAAAGGGGTAGAGCCGACCGAGGAAGAGTGGAAAGAACTCGCGAACCGGCCTGGCCTGATTGAGCTCTACCTGAGGGCGCTGAATGGCGATTTTTCGGATGCATCGCGTTTGCAGCTCAAGGCCTTCTTCGACACGCTCCCAGGCTTCAGCATGGATGCGGCCATGCAGGGTAAGCCGCAAGAGGGCAAGACGATCGAGCAATACGGCTACTTGAGCATGCAGCTTACGAAGCCGCTGGGAACGTTGGCGGACGATTTCGCGCATGTCTTCCGCACCGCGCTGGGCGAGGTGGATATGGAGGACGTCGTTCAGAACCGGCGGATCCTCGTCGTCCTGTTGCCGGCCCTGGAGAAGGCTCCTGAGGAGATGAAGAATCTCGGCCGGGTCATCGTCTCCCTGTTCCGGATCATGATGGGCAAGGCGGCCGGCGGGACGGTGGTTGGCACGCGGGAGCAGGTGATCGAGTCCCGGCCAACCGTGGCCAGGATGCCGTTCATTCTCGTATTGGACGAAGCCGGCTACTACCTGACGAAAGGTGTGGACACAATGTTTGCCCAGGGCCGAAGCCTGGGCTTTCAGCAAGTGGTCGGTCTCCAGGATGTCACCGCTCTCAAAGAGAGCGCTCCGCACCTGCTAGACACCGTTACGGCCAATACCAATCTGTTTGCGATCGGCAAAACCGTTGATTCGAGCCTGACCTACGAATTCGTCAAGAAGAGGGTGGGGAGCCACACCGTCGCGGTTTCCAGCGGGTATTCCTCTAAGACGGGCTTTGCTGGAACCAACTACGTCGACCGAGGCGATATAACCTTCAAAGAGGAAGATCGCATTCCGCTTCCCGAGTTGAACGGGCTTGACCCAGGTGTGTTTTATTACCTGTTTGACGGTGTCCTTGTAAAAGCGAATTGCTTCTACGTGGGCGACGGCATCAAAGATGGCAAAGAATATGCCGACAGCTTTGCGATAAACAAGTTTCTTCCAGTTCGTGGACCCTTCGACCGGGCACCCAATCTCGATCAGAGCCGGGAGATTGCTTTCGAGAAGGCGTTCGTCGATTGCACTCGGCAAATCGGCAGCGGAGACGTCGGCCGGACAGTGACCGGGCGCGTGTGCCGAGAGGGCCTGCTATCGGCGGCGGGTACGGCGGCGGCGGCCGTTTCTGCGGCGAGCAGAGACGGTGGGGCGGGCGTTGATCCGAGCCTCGTTGCCGTTTGTGCCGGTGGGCTGCGGCGGCTTCAGATTTCGATCCAGGATGAGTTCGGGGAGTATGAGGAGGAGCCGCCGACAGGGTCGGCGCCGCCATTCGCGCAAACCGACGATGAGGAAGAGGTGGAGGCAGCGGGGGGCGGGATGGGGCTGCGGAATCAGCCGATGCCCGCGCCGCCGGTGTTTGAGGAAGAGGAACAGGATCCGTTCGGTGCAATGCGGCGGCCTCGGTTCAATCAGGAGCCGGTCGCGGGGTCCGTCCGGCGGATGCTGGATGAGGAGGCGCCGCTCCCGGAGCGGGCGAAAGTCGCAGTCGGGTTTCTGGCCGCCAATCCATGGGGTGCGCAATTTGGGGCGGCGGTTGAAGGGGAAGTGGACCAGTCTCTCGACGACGATGGGCCCGTGGCGGCGATGGCCGGCCGGTTGGCCGAAATAGAGAAGCTCGCAGGCGCGTCGCCTAGCGACGGCCGAGAGGCGGAGTTGAAGGGCCAACTGACCAAGTTGCCGGCTCCGACCGGGATTGTATCGCAGTCTCCCGAACTCGTGGGGCGTATGCTGAATGTCCTCTCCGATCGACTGAGCCAGTAGAGAGTGAACCGCCCCTGGTTTGTCGGAGGCTCCAACTCCTGAGAATGTGGAGCGATGACGAGCAGGACAACGAACAAGTTTTCACCTGAGGTACGGGACCGGGCGGTACGGCTGGTTCTCGAACACGCGCACGAACACGCATCGCGCTGGCAAGCGGTCGTATCGATAGCCCCGAAGATCGGTTGCTCGGCGCGCTCGCTGAACGAGTGGGTGAAGAAGGCCGAGGTCGACGCTGGCAAGCGTGCTGGCGTATCGACAGACACGGCCGCGAAGCTGAAGGCGCTCGAGCGGGAGAACCGCGAGTTGCGGCAGGCCAACGAGATCCTGCGTAAGGCATCGGCTTACTTTGCCCAGGCGGAGCTCGACCGCCGGTCGAAGACATGATCGCGTTCATCGACGATCATCGCTGTGTGTATGGGGTCGAGCCGATCTGCCGCGTGCTGCCGATCGCCCCATCGACCGACCATGCCCACGTCTCCCGGCGGCTTGATCCGTCAAAGCTCTCGCCGCGAGCGAAGCGGGACCTGGCGCTAAAGCCGGTGATCGAGCGTGTCTTCTCCGAGAACTTCGAGGTCTATGGTGCGCGCAAGGTCTGGCGACAGATGAAGCGCGAAGGGTTCGATGTTGCCCGGTGCACCGTCGAACGGCTGATGAAGGGGATAGGTCTCCAAGGCGTCATCCGGGGCAAGCCGATCCGGACGACGGTCCAGAACACGTCGGCGCCATGCCCGCTCGATCATGTGAACCGCGTCTTCCATGCTCCGGCGCCGAACATGCTGTGGCTCTCGGATTTCACCTACGGTGCGCCTCGACCCGGCTGGACCGGGGTGCATGTGACTGGAATGCATTGAGCCAGGCATGGAAGCCCGACCGAGAGACATCCAGCGCGTCGCAGAGCCATGCCACCGGCCAGATGCTCCGGTGCTTCGCGATGAAAGCGAACCTCATGTCGCTTCCCTCGCGAAGAAGGCTGCGGCCTTTTTTAGGATGTCGCGCTCCGCCTTCAGCTTCGCGACTTCCTTGCGCAGCCGGTCGATCTCGAGCTGCTCCGGCTTCATTTGACCATGGCCCGGAAACGCATGCTGCGGATCCGCGGCAAAGTCCCGGATCCACTTGCGCAGCACATTCTCATGGACATCAAGGTCGCGGGCGGCTTGAGCCACCGCCACGCCCCGGTCCTTCACCAGCCTCACTGCCTCAAGCTTGAACTCGCGGCTGAACTTCCGTCTCCGCATTCCAATCCTCCGGTTCCGTCAAACACCCTATCTCGGTGTCCACGAAACCGGCAGCAGGCCAATTATGCTCGACGCCTTCGATGAGGCTCCGCCGCCGAACGTCCGTCTAACCACTGACGATCTCGCGAAGCTCCATGCCGCGCGCGACACCCTGGATGCGTGTTTCGATCGGCCTCCGTCGCTCTCCGAACTCAGCCTTCATGTCGGTCTCAACCGGCGGAAGCTGACGGCGGGCTTCAAGCTGGCGTTCGAGACGACCGTCGCGGACTACGTGCAAACCCTGCGGCTGGACACGGCCTTTCAGCTGCTTGCGGCTGGCAACATGAATGTCGCTACGATCGCGTACAAGGTCGGCTACGCGCCAGCTCATCTTTCCGTAGCGTTTCGCAAAAGGTTCGGCGTTTCCCCAAAAGAGGTTCGTGGAGACAGAGCTTGCTGATTTGGGGTCGGGCTTCCAAAAAAGCGGATTGCACCTTCTGCCTCGGTCAGATTGCCCTTGACCCACCAAAATTCAGCGAGAAATTGGTGGCCTTACGCAACATTTTCTCCCAGACGATGGGTGAAGAAGCTTCTTCGGTCGAGCTAATGCATTCAAAATCGCCGATCTTGCCCACCGTTAAGTCGCTGCAAAGGATCCTCAATTCGGTTCCAAGTCCTGTCTTCCTGCTCGACAAGGACCACAGGATCGTCATGGTCAATGACGCGTTCTGCGAGTTTGCCCGAGTGTCGCCCGAAGAGATTCTGACCAAGACCGGAGACGTCCCAGAAGAGCAGAGAAAGGTCTTCTGGAAGATGGACGACGAGGTCTTTCGGACCGGGCTTCCCAACGAGAACGAGGAGGTGGCCTCGGACGCCGAAGGCGTTCCGCATATCGTCGTGACGCGCAAGCGACTGATTCACCTGCCGACCCCGGATGGCGAAACGCCCTTCATCATCGCCACAGTCTCCGACATCACCTCGATCCGTGAGGCGGAAGCCCGGGCGCGCTACCTGGCGGCCCATGATGGTCTAACCGGTCTGGCCAACCGCACGCAGCTCAATGAGCGCCTGGCCGAGGCGCTCGAGCTGGCCCGACGGGCCGACACGCGAATTGGTTACCTCTTGCTCGACCTCGATGGGTTCAAGGCCGTAAACGACAGGCATGGACATGCCGCGGGCGACGAACTTCTGAAGGTCGTGGCAAAGCGCCTCAAAAGCCACGTTCGCATCGTTGATACAGTTGCAAGACTGGGTGGCGACGAGTTCTGCATCGTTCAGGTCGGCATACATCAACCCAGCGGAGCCTTCGCTTTGGCGGAGCGGCTGATCGATGCTCTCGAAAAGCCCGTTCGGCTCGGAAGCGACGAGTTCACGGTCTCCGCCTCGATCGGCATTTCCATATACCCGGACGAAGCCAACGACGCCGAAGCCCTCTACAAAGAGGCCGACGACGCCCTCTACAAGGTCAAGCGAACGGGCGGCGGCGCCTATTTGCGAGCTGGAGCCGATGGCGCCCCCCGCAATCGGGAAGCATGGCAGATCGACGCCGACCTTCGCTGCGCGCTCACTGATGGAGATCTCTCGCTTGAGTACTCGCCGTTGAGCGGGCCGGACGGGGCCGTCCACGGCTACGAGGCCTTGCCGGCCTGGATCCATCCCGATCGCGGCGAAATTGCCCGTGACGTCTTCCTTCCCGTCGCGGAGAAGGCGGGACTCATGCACGCGATTGCCGCCTTTGTACTGCAGCGAGCATGTGCGGACGCGAGGACCTGGGAGACGGATCAACGCGTCACCGTCAACGTATCCCCCATCCAATTGGAATACGGCGACCTTCTCAAGACAGTAGAGCGAGCACTTTCCGCATCCGGCCTGCCGAGCCACCGGCTCGAGCTCGAGCTTCCCGAAACCGCGTTGCTCGGGGACGAAGATCGGATCTATGCAACGCTGGCTGCGCTCAAAGAAAAGGGTGTCCATCTGGCTCTGGACAAGTTCGGATCGGGCTCGTCAACCATCGCGCATTTGCGGAGATTTCCCTTCGATCGGCTCAAAATCGACGAGACCTTCATCAGTAGCATTGGGACCGATCCGCGTTCGCTCGCCATTGTGCAGGCCATTCTCCACCTGGGCGAAGAGATGGGCCTCGCCATCACCGCGGAAGGTGTCGACGACGAAGACCATCTGCGCGTCATTCGACAGATGGGGTTCTCCGAACTCCAGGGGCGGATTTTGACCGAAGGCCCGCGGACCAATAAGTGAGCGCGACGATCAGGGAGGGCGCCCCCCAACCCGCAGAAGTGCGGGCCCGCCTGTCGCTCACTGCTTCGACAGGCGGGGTCCATGTCGCCCGGACCAATTGCCTCGGCGGAGACCGCTGGCGGTCTGCTCGGAATCGCTAGTCTCTGGGCTGGCGAAGGATCCGCACGAGCTCGATCGTCTCCGAGGCGCCACCGGCCGCGCCCAACTCAACGCATTCCCCTTCGCTCAGACCCAGGAGGGCCAATCCTCTCATGGTGTGGAGCGACAGCGCGAACGGCGGCAGATCGGCAGGCGGATGACGAACGAGGATCGACGCCTCCTTCAGGTTGCCGTCGATCGCATAGGTGAAGCACGTATTGAGCCGAACGACATCCTCGGGGATACCACCTGCCGGGTAGACAATGCAGCTGCGGAGTTTTGCGGCCAGCAGTTGCTGATATCGCTCGGAAAATGCCTCGCCGCCACCGGCCAACCGATGCAGGACAGCGTGATCGTCTTCCGTAAGACTGCCCCCATAGGCTCTGGCTCGGGTGGACGTTTTGATGTTCAGGGTCGACATCACACAATCCCTATCGGACACGATCGACCAGCCCGCTGACCATGCGGGTCTCAGGCGTCCGGTCGCGCTACTGGGTGAAATGCCAGTGGCGACGGGAACACTCGTTCTCCATCGCCAGCCGGTCGCGGAGGTCTCAGGCAGCTGCGTGTGATGGCTCGACCGCGGTGACGGTCAGCATGCGCAGGCGACCATCATTGGCGACGAAATCGATCTGGCTTCCAATCGACAACCCGAGAAGCGCGGTTCCAATCGGAGTCAGGATGGAGACGCGCCCCTGAGCGATGTCGGCCTCGTCCGGATAGACCAGGGTCACCACGCGCGAGCCACCATCGTCGGTCGAGAACCAGACGGTCGATCCCATTTGCACGCTCGGGCCGGCCATCTCGCGTGTGGCGACGATCCGCGCGCGTTCGAGTTCGCCAAGAAGATCTTCAGCCAGATCGGGGTTCTTTGAGAGCAGCCCGCTCGCCATACGCGTGAGCCGCTCGTAGTCCTCCCTGAGGACGATGAGTGAGGGTTCCATGGAGGAAACGTCTTCTGTTCAAGCCGGTCGCCCAAGCGACCCGAACGCACGCCTCCTCGCGGAGGGCCCCACCGCGAGCGGTGCGTGCTGAGCGCGTTCGAAAGTTGGGAATGGTGAAGCAAACGACTCCCCGGCCCCTTGTGCCGGGACCGGGGCCGCTATTCCGCGATGGGAAACGGCCTGAACAAACTGTCTTGCTTCATCTTGAACATGGCTCGCATGCTCGGCCGCCCCACAGGGCTTGTCAAGCGCGACCAAAAGGGTCAGCCGAGGCGGAAGTTGATGGCGCTCCGACCCAGGCTAGACCACGACCTTCGTACTCAGCGCGGGCCGCATGGTCAGATCGACGAGCCTAAGGAGGACGTCTTCGAGGTCGCCTCGATCGGGCGCCACGCCGAGGGAGAGCCGGACCGCTTCCTCAGGGTGGGGACATGTGGCGAAGGCCGAACTCGGCACGATCGAAATTCCGGCGTGCTCGGCGTGCCCGGCGAAATCGCTGGCCCGCCACGGGTCGGGCAGACGCAGCCACAGATGATGGCCGTGCGGATCGGCGGCGAAGCCAAAGTCAGCCAGGATCGTGCGGGCGAGGTGCTGACGGCTCGCATTCTCCGCGCGAATGGAGGCCGTGATCCGGTGCAGGGTGCCGTCTGCGATCCAGCGGCTGGCCAGTGCGGACATCAGCGGCGGCGCCATCAGGACCGTCGACCGCAGGACGCCGGCGAGACGTTCCGCCAGAGCTGCGGTGGGGGCGCGAACATAGGCAACCCGCAACGCCGGCGTGGCGCATTTGGACAGCGTCGCGATGTGCCAGGTGATCTCCGGAGCTAGCTCCGCCAGGGCGACCGTTCGCATCGACGTCAACGGGGCGTACGGGTCATCCTCGATCAAGGCCACGCTATGCCTGCGGGCCGTCTCCGCCAGGTGCCGGCGGCGCGCCTCCGGAAGCGTGGCCGTCGTCGGGTTGTCTATGCTGGGAACGACATAGAGTGCCTTCGGCGCAGTCTCCCGGCAGAGCGTCTCGAACGCCTCCGGCCGAATGCCGTCATCGTCCATCTCCAGCGGCTTCAGAGAAAGGCCCCTCTGAAGCGCGATCGCCTTGAGACCCGGATAGGTCATGGCACCGGCGGCAAGGGTGTCGCCGGGGCGAAGCAGCAGCTCGCACACGGCGTAAAGCGCGCTCTGGGCACCTGCGGTCACGAGGACCTGCTCGGGTGTGGCGCCCTCCATCCGACGACCCAGCCACCTTGCCCCGGCTTCGCGGTCCGGCTCGGCTCCGGCACTCGGGTGATAGTGAAGGGCCATGAGCCCCCGCGCTCCGCCCAGAAGATCCGCGATCCCTTGCGGGATGAGTGTCTCGAATGCGACGTCGGCGGGCTGCGAGGGAATGTTCATGCTGAGGTCGATCTGACCGCGCCCGGCGTCGCCGCGGTCGCCTCCGATCCCGCTGCGAATGAAGGTGCCGCGGCCGGGCTGAGCCGCAACCAGACCGCGGCTGCGTGCTTCGTTGAAGGCCCGGGTCACCGTGGTCAGATCGACATGGAGCGCCTCGGCAATGGCACGCTGCGGCGGCAACCGTTCACCCTGCTCGACGCGCCCGGCCCGGATGTCGTCTTCCAGCGCCTCGACGATGCCGAGATATTTTCTCCGAGCCGTCTCGGCCAGGCGCGGTGTCCACATTCGGCGTCTCTTCCGGTGCCAACTGAGCAGGGTGTCGTTTATTGTATGGCTTTACCGGTCAGCTTTGCCATACACCGGCGGTCTGCCGAGTTGGGGCATGCGCTGGCCGGTCAAGCCGCTCGGGTGAGGGGGCTACTCGTCGGTACCGACGAGCTTCCCCTCCTCCGCCTTGTAGTAGAACTGGCTGGCAACGAGCCAGCCTTTCAAGGGTCGAAGCGGCGGTATGCACGTCAACAGAATGATCGGGAGGGAAACGAAGACGTGGAACCAAATCGAGGGCTGAAACGCGACCTCCGCCCAGACGGCGAAGAAGACCGACGGCACGCAGAAGAAGCAGACCACGAAGAAGGCGGGGCCGTCGGCCGGATCCGCGAAGTCGTAGCTCAGGCCGCACACCTCGCATCCTGGTGCGAGCTTGAGGAACCCGCTGAACAGATGTCCCTGTCCGCAGCGGGGGCACCGGCCTCGGATTCCGACACGCCAGGGATCGAGCGGGGGCCAGTGTGTGGTTTTGTCTGCCATGGTTCAGTGCCTCCGGTTTGCTCCCGTCTTGCCGGAGCGCCGATCGGGCACAACGGCACTACGCAAATGTCAGCATCGATAAATCCATACAATGTGACATATTGTATGGCTTGAAATGGCGTATGTATGGAACCGTGGTCGTGAGGCTCTATGAGCCGAGGGAACAGAAAATTGCCCCCTCTAGCGTGTTCTTCCGGCAACTTCCGGCGGCATGCCCCGGAGCTCTCGGACCAGGCCGAGGCATCGATCATGCTCTCGCGTCAACGTGTGCTCCACGCGAGACGACCACAGCTTTCATCACAGGATCCCTTTGGCGGGATCGAGCTGACCACCTGCTACAAGCCTTGGTGCGCCGGAGCCGAAGATCGATCGACGATGTCTGGATGCTTGCGCCCGACATGCCGATGGCGATTGTTCAAGCGAACAAGCAGGCGCCGGATCATCACGATCCAGCGGATTTGGATAAGCGCAATCCGCGATGAGACTGTGGGCCGGCGTCGTCGCCACAATTCTGCCCCGTCAAGTACCGTCCGTTTCGTAGAGTCAAACGGTCGATTACCGGATCCCGCCGAAACCGCTCTGCAGTGTTATTCCGTTCGGCTGCCCTTGCTCCTTTCGCCAGGTTGTTCGCTGCTCCTGCGCCCTTTCCTTTGCATGGCGGACCTGGCCCCGGCGCCGCGCCCGGCAACGGCGTGCTTCGACTTTTCTCCTCTGACCTCCGGTCATTCCGCGCGAAGCAGAAAAGTCGGCGCGTGCCGTCGTCCGCTTCGCTTCCGCCCGTTGGGTGCAGGGCCCGGCCTCAACCGGGGCCGACGGTGAGCCATGGAAAGGTCGCGAGGAGCGCGGCCTCAAACACACCGAAAGGAGACTACGACATGGCAACCATTGGAACCTTCACCAAAACCGAGCGCGGCTACACCGGCGACATCCAGACCCTGACCTTCAAGGCGAAGGTGGCGCTGACGCCCGTGACAAGCGGCGGAGACACTGCCCCCGACTACCGCGTGACGGCGGGCACAGCCGAGATCGGTGCGGCCTGGACCCGCACCAGCGAGGCCGGCAACAGCTACCTTGCCATCAAGCTGGACGACCCGAGCTTCCCGGCCCCGGTCTACGCCAACCTCGTCGACCGCAACGGCAAGCAGGTCCTGATCTGGACCCGCTGACGACAACCGGCCCCGCTCAACGGGCGGGGCCGCCTTACTTAATGAAGTACAATGGCCTGGGTGGTCTCGGAACACGCAGCGAGAGACTTCGCGGCACAAAGAGCTCAGCGCCTTGACCACCCATGTCGATGCTGGTGCTTATTGAAACTGGAACGCCGTGCGCTAACCTCACCTACCGGCGCGCTTCCGCATAGCGGTCGTTGAGCCAAATGAGATTCGGGACGGCAGCGCGCCCAGCGGTTGCCCAAGATCGGAGCGTTGAGGGACGGAGTACGCTGGACAATGCCCGAACGGGCCATCGCCAACCTCATCATTCAAAGGGCGACGGAAGCCGTCGACGAGGGGGATATCGTCGCGCGCGCTCTTGAAGTCATCCGCAAGCACCTCGGAATGGATGTCGCGTACGTCTCGGAGTTCGTGGACGACAGGTCGGTGTTCCGGAAGGTCGACGCGCCCGGGCTGGACGCGCTCATCAAGGTCGGGGATTCCCAGTCCCTGGACGATGTGTATTGCCGGCACATTCTGGCAGGCCGATTGCCTGAGCTTATCCCCGACACATCCGCGAACGCCTTCGCGCGCGAATTGCCGATCACCCAGGCAATCCCCATCGGCGCGCATCTCAGCGTTCCAATCCGGCTGCCCGACGGCACCTGCTACGGGATGTTCTGTTGCTTGAGCTTCGCGTCGGATCAGACCCTCAACGAGCGCGACCATCGAATGGTGCGCGCCTTTGCCGAGTTGGCAGCGTTCGAGATCGGCCGAGACGTTGAAGCGAGGCGGGAAGAGCAGGAGAAGCGCGCCCGGATCGAGGCGGTGCTGGAAGGCAGCCTGTTTGACATGGTCTACCAGCCCGTCGTGGACATTCATAACATGCGGACCGTCGGTTTTGAGGCGCTCTGCCGGGTGCGGGCCGAACCAATACGATCGCCGGATCAGTGGTTCGCCGAGGCCGACGAGGTGCAGCGTCGCGAGGCTTTCGAGCTTGCGGCGATCCGCAGTGCCACGTCACACCTTTCTGCGCTCCCCGATGGCGCTTTCCTCGCCGTCAACATTTCGCCGGCGACGGTCTTGATGCCCGAGCTGGAGGTGGCGCTGAAGGATCTGCCCCACGACCGGATCGTTCTGGAGATCACCGAGCAGATCTTGATCGCGAACTATGACGCCATCCGGGCTGCACTGGCACCGCTGCGGGCGCTGGGTGTGCGCGTTGCCATCGACGACGCGGGCGCTGGCCACTCCAGCCTTCGGCACATATTCCAGTTGGAGCCGGACCTGATCAAGTTCGACATGAGCCTGACGCGCGGCATCAACGCCGATCCAGTTCGTCGGGCCATGATCGATGCCCTTGTCGGCTTCGCCCAAGGCTACCACCTCGGTCGACCCGCGCCGCTCGAACCATCGTAACGTCTGGCGTCCCTCTCAGCCCGCTGGGTCCGGGTTGCAACCGCGTCTTCGCTTCGATCAAGCGGTGACGGCACCTACCGAGCAGCGTTTCACGGGCCTGCGCCCTTTTGTTTTGTTGGCCGGTGTTGGCCAGCACCGGATCATGCTGGACATGGCTTATCGTATTCGGTAAGTATTGAATAAATTATTCGCCTCCGTATTGCGGCTTTTGTCCTGAGTTCCCATAACAGTTTTAGGATGAAAAACAGTCGTATGCGGGAGGCAAGATGTACGTTGTCCCACATTTATTCGCATCACCTCGCCAGAGACTGGCTTCGGTGACGACTCATAAACGGGCCAACCCGTCCGGCATTCGCCCCCTGTCGGGAGCTCAAGCCGGGACCGGTCTTGCGGATCCTGGCGCGATCCGGGAGGTGGGTCATGGGGCGTAGGGCGCTTGCCGCGGAGGCGCGCCAGGCGGCCATCCTGGACCTCCGGCTTCCTGGGTCCCAGCGCGCCTTCATCGCGGAGTGTGCCGCGCGCGGCGGCATGGCCGTGGCGGACTATGTCCGTGCGGTCCTGGCCGGCGCACGGCGCCGGCCGTACCGACGCCAGTTCGAGCGGCTGAAGGCCGATGCGAAGATCCGGGTGCGGATGACGGCGGCGGAGCTGGATCGGCTTCGTGCGCTTGCGCGGGATCGCGGCATGAGCCTTGGACGCTATGTGCGCCTGGTGCTCTCCGGCGGACGGCCTCGCGGTCGGTCTGCCGCTCCTCAGGCTCTGAAGCAGGTCGTCTACGAGCTTCAGTCCATGGGGGCGAACTTCCGCCAGCTCGCGACGAGCCTGGGGGATTCCGACTATCTGGACTGGCGCACTCATGTGGCGGTGATCCTGGTGCGGGACTGTGTCCGGGCGAGTGAGCGGGCCGATGCCATGGAAGATCTGCTCACCTCCATCAACCGTGCCGGTCATCTGCTGAACGCGCTCGCCCACCGCGCCAATGCCGGCCACGCCGTCACCGAGGCCGAAGGGGCCGACGTGCTGGAGGTCGTGGCCGCGGCTCTCCGGCCGCTGGAGGACTGCGTCTGGGCGACACCGTCGCCCGAGCGCTGAGGCGGAGAGCGGTCATGCGGTTCAAGGTGGGCAAGCAACAGCCGGCGAGCTTCCGGGCGGCCGCCCTCTATCTGGCGGGCAAGACCCGCAAGCATCGCGAAGAGGAGCGGGCGCGGGAGGCTGGGCGCGACGGACAGCGTTCAGGTGGACGAGACGACGGCGGTCGCCTTGGCGAGACGTCGAGCCCGGAGTCCCGTGGCGAGCGGGTGCTCTGGGTTGAAGAGCGCGGGCTTGGCACCACTGATCCGGAAGACGCGGCCCGTATCATGGCGATCACCGCCGAGCGGTCCCAGCGGGTTCGCCAGCCGGCGCTCCACTTCATCGTGGCCTTCGACCCCAAGGACGCCCGCCGCGGCCGCGTCGATGCGGAGTCCATGCGGGAGATTGCCGGCGAGCTCACCGAGAAGCTCGGGCTGAACGATCACCAGATGCTGATCTACGCCCATGGCGACCGCAAGCATCCCCATCTCCACTTCCTGGTGAACCGCGTCCACCCGGAGACGGGTCGGGCCTGGAGCCAGCGCAACATCGGGATCAGGCTCACCACGCTGTGCCGGGAGATCGCCGAGGAGCGCGGTCTCAATGCGCTCAAGGAGCGCAGCCGGGACCAGGAGCGTGGGAGAGACGCCGACCGCACCGGACCCGTCTCCGATGGCGAGTATCGCACCGCCCAGCGCGAGGGGCGCGAGCCGAAGGCGCCGTTCGATCGAGACGCACTCGCTGACCTCAAGACCAGCCTTGTTCCGGCCTTCCGCGAGGAGACGAACTGGGCCGGCCTGAGCGGGCGGCTGGCTGCCCAGGGCCTTTATCTACGCGCCAAGGGTCAGGGCCTGATCGTCACCGACGGCCGCGCCTATGCCAAGCTCTCCCAGCTCGGCAAGACCGTCCGCCTGAAGGAGCTGGAGGCGCGCTTCGGCGAACGCTTCGCCGACTACTATGCGCGCGAGGCCAGAGACCTGGTGGCCGAGCGCGAAGGGGACGGAGGGTCCAATGAACGCAGAGCGGGGAACGCTCGTCCCAGGCTAGTTCGGATCGCGGTCAGAGGAACGGACCGAAGGGCAAAGAGCGGGACAACCTCGATAGCCTGCACCGCCTGGACGACGCCGACTTCGAATACCGGCGTTGGGCACTCCTTGACGAGACGCTGACCGCGTCCGAGCGCGCGATCGAACGGGCGGACCGCACGACGCGGAAGCGATCCTTCGAACTCGACCGCAACCGCGGCCGCGAGGTCGTCACCCACGATCGCATGCTCTTCCACATGAAGAAGCTCTTTGCCGACCCGGCCAAGGCCCACGCCCGCTGGACCGCGCTCGAGCGCGAACTCGGCGTGGGTGATGCAGCCGAGCTCGTGGCCAAGACGCCTGGCCTCCTCGGCAGCCTCAACCGCGATGCGAAAGCAGGCCGGTCAGCCCGCGCCACGGCCAAGAGCTGGGAGGCGCTCCAGAAGGCCCGCACCCGCTGGCGCGACGCCCGGGCGGAGTTGGAAGACGCCCGGCACAAGATGCAGCAGGCCCGCCATGCGGCCGACCGGGTGCGCTCGAACTTCCGCCACCTCCAGGCCCAGGTCGGCGAGCGCGAGCAGGTGAAGCGCTACCTGCGGCGCTCGATCCGCCTTCGCGCCCGCGCCCTCGACCGGGTCAATCACCGCATGTTCGAGAAAAGCCGGATTGCCGACGAGCGCGTCGAGCAGCTCCACCGCGCCTGGCGGCGACACCATGAGCGGCAGAGGAAACGGGAGCGTGGAAGGGGGCGGTGAGGATTGCGGCGCGGGCGTTGTCACGCGGCCCGCGCTCTCTCTTGAAGATCAACGCTCACCGAAACCCCGACCCGTCCCATGTGAGCGTGTCGGTACCCGCTCCGGAGACGACCTCGACGGTGGTCCGCCCGGAGCGGGTCTTAACCGCATAATCGAGGGCCAGAAGCTCATTCTCCAGGACGAGCAGATTGCCGCGTCGGACATAGAGAAGGAGCGAGCAGTTGGATGCACCGCAGAATAGGCTCAGCACCCGGTCGCCACAACGTACCCCGGCGTGGAAAATGATCAGATCATCCCGCCCATCTCCGGTAATGTCGCCTTCATAGATTGCGTCGGGCATGACAGAGGCCGGCGCGCCGTCGCACGCCGCCTCTTTCTGCTGTTGGATGAGCCAGTTGGCGGCCTTCGAGCGGGCCTCTGCGTCGGTGGTCATGAGCATTGGCACTGCCATCATGCCGACAAACACAATCGCAGCCACCAGCCAGCTTTGTGTGTTTTGTCTCATCGTCCATCCCCACGAAAGGTGCCTCGTAAAGCCAACATCGCCAGTGCTGAGCTGTCAAACTCTCCTGCCACACGTCTGCCGGTATCGGACTTGTGATTGGCCCAAGACGGCGATGAGAGATGCGTCTCGACATTGCAGCGAGAGCGTCACCAAACCGCCACCAACCAGGCAGAGCTTGTCGTTGGTGGCGCGCTGTAGAAGAGCGCTGAGCACTTGCCCACTCGATGGCGGATGCTCCAGCACGGAGGACGCCCATGTCCTACTGCGTTTTGGGAACGGGTCCAGGCGGGGAGCTCTGGACGGAAACCGCCGACACCGCCGAAGTTGCCCTCGAAATCGCCCGCTGCATGGATTGCGACGGCGGCCATAGCCTGAAGGTCATGACGCCGGAGCACGACGTGTTCGATCCGGATCTGTTCGAAGCGTTGACCCGAAGCGCCTCGAAAGACACCAGCAACCGGGCGATCGCTGCGCCGATTCCCACACACTGAGCTGCGTTGGAGCGTCGATCGTTCGAGCACTTTCCGAAGCGTCAGCTGTTGGAGCGTGCGAGATGGCCGCAGTCGGCGGCAAGCCCCACCACCGTCTTCAGTGCGGGCAGCAGACCCTTCTCGTTGACCATGAAATTCGGCGCGTGATGGAAGCCGGATTCCGCTTCGTCGTCAGCATCGAGGGCCACGCTGACGGTGTAGAACATCAGAGGCGCGACCTGGATGAAGTTCGATACGTCGTCGAGGAAGCAGGTGTCGACCTCCACCAGCATCTCCTCGCAGCCAGCCGTCCGCCGCAGCGTCGGCATCATGCGCTCGACGAGCGCCGGATCGTTGTGGCAGATCGGCACGCGCTGATACCAGTCGACGTCCGCCGTCCCGCCGTGAGCGATGGCGATGGAAACGGCAAGCTTCTCCACCCGGGCTTCCAAATCCCCCCGCGCCGCCTCGTCGGTCAGCCGCAGAGCCCCTTCCAACAGGCAGGTTTCGGGGATGACGTTGAATTTGGTGCCACCACGAAAGATGCCGACCGACAGCGTCACGTCGTTCTCGTAGACATTCACCGTCTTCGCCGGAATGGTCTGTAACCCGAGCAGGATCTGCGCTCCGATCACCAACGGGTCGACAGTCTTCCAGGGATAGGCGCCGTGGCCACCCTTCCCCGTCACCGTCAGGCGGAACATGCTCATCCCATAGGTGCCGTCGCCGCGATGGACCTTGATCCGGCCGGCCGTACCCTTCTCCTCGCCCTGAAGCACGTGCATGGCGAAGAAAACGTCGGGCTTTGGATCGTCGAAAGCGCCGTCGGCGACCATGCGGGCGGCTCCACTCAGGCCGGTCCAGTCCGGCGCCGGGCCTTCCTCCGCCGGCTGAAAGACGAACATCAAGGTGCCGACGAGCTGCTCGCGGCATTCAGCCAGCACCTCCGCCGCCGCCATCTGCACGGCGGTGTGGGCATCGTGGCCGCAGGCGTGCATGACGGGCACCGTCTCGCCGCCCCAGGTTCCGGTGACCTTGGAGGCGAAGTCCAGCCCCGTCTCCTCGCGCACCGGCAACGCATCCATATCGGCCCTGAGCGCGACGCACGGCCCCGGCCGGTCGCCCTTCAGGATCCCGATTACGCCTGTGCTGCCGCCCAGTCCTTCCCGGACCTCGTCGCAGCCGATGGTCCTAAGGTGATCGGCTACGATCCTGCTCGTCCGGACCTCCTGGTTGCCGAGTTCGGGATGCTCATGGAAGTCCCGCCGCCAGGCGATCATCCGCTCCTCCACGCGCTCAGCCATGCTCTCGAGAAGGCTGTGCATTTCGGCGAGTGGAGAATTGCTGCTGGACGTCATCCGTTCCTCAATTTCCATGGTCGGCGTCAGTTGGCGTCAGAGCCCGTTGACCAGCACCAGGGCGATCGACGGGAAAGCGATCAGCAGGCCCAGGCGAACCAGGTCCGCAAGGATGAATGGCATCACGCTGCGGTAGATTCGTCCGAGTTCGACATGCCGGGCGATCTGATTGATAACGAACACGTTCATCCCAATCGGCGGCGTGTTGACGCCGAGCGTCACCGTCATGACGAAGATCACGCCGAACCAGATGGGATCGAAACCGAGCGACTGCACGACTGGAAAAACGATCGGCAGGGTCAGAAGCGTAATGGCAAGTTCATCCATCAAGGCGCCCAGAATCAGGTAGCCCAGGAGAATGGAGGCGAGAACCCCGTAGGGTCCCACCGGCTGGTTGGCGAGCCAGGAGATCAGGCCAGCCGTAGTGCCGGTAACTGTCAGGAAATAGCCAAAGATCAGCGCGCCGATGACGATCGTGAAGATCGCGGCACTCATATGAAGCGCTTCGGCGAGGCACTCCATCGTTTCCCGAAGGCCGAGCTTTCCCCTCAAAAAGCCAATCACCCAGGCGCCGAACGCGCCGATGCCTGCGGCCTCGGTGACCGTGAAGACGCCGCCGTAGATTCCGCCGATCACCAGGACGAACAGGAGCGCGATCGCCCAGATCTGACGGAGGGTGGCGAACTTGTAGCCCCAGCTCGTCCGCACGGTGCCCGGCATCTTAGAGGGACTGACGAGCCCGGTCAGAAACACCGTCGCCGAATAGAGCAGGAGCCCGAGAAGACCGGGCAGAATGCCGGCGATGAAAAGGGAGGCGATATCCTGCTGGGTGATGAACCCGTAGAGCGCGAAGACCGCCGAAGGGGGGATCATGATCCCGAGCGTGCCGCCGGCGGCGATCACGCCCGCCGACAACCCGCCATCGTAGCCCTCGCGTTCCATCTCCGGCATTGCGACCCGGGTCATGGTCGAGGCGGTGGCGAGCGAGGAGCCGTTGATGGCCGCGAAACCTGCGGAGGCGACCAGTGTCGAGTAGGCCAGACCACCCTTGAAGCGGCCGAGCCAAGCCTGACTCGCGCGGAACAATTCCAGGCTCAAATTCCCCCGAGCCGCGAACACCCCCATGAGAATAAACATCGGGATGATGGAAAACTCGTAGGCGGTTAGCGAATTGAAGGCGACTTGCCCGACCATGCTGAGGGCGGGGTCGAACCCGACCACCATGGCGAAACCGCACATGCCGGCGGTCGCCATGGCGAAGCCGACCGGGACGCGGATCGCCAGGAGCGCGATGAGGATCGCGAACCCTACAAGCGTCGGAGCCGACGTCATCGGACGTCACTTTTGAGACTGTGCGCCACTGCGATCAAGGCAACCAGGGCGGCCGCTGCGATACCAGCCGCGATGGCGAAATTGAAGGGCCACAGGACGATCCGCAGTTCGGCGGTCGAAATGCCGGAGTGAAGACTGCGCAGCGCGCGCAGGATCATGACCCACGACAGCACCAGGAGAGCCCCAGCAGAGATTACCCTGGAGGCAGCGGTGATGATGCGCTTCCATCGGTCGTTGGCCATGTTCCAGAGGCCATCAATGGTGATGTGCTCGTCGCGCTGGGTGGCAAGCGCGATCCCCCAGGCAAGGGCCAGCCCCTGCGCCATGCGAGTCATGTCGAAGGCGTCGAGCAGCGCAGAGTTAAAGGCATAGCGCATCACCACCGACACGAAGGTGATGAGCGTGACCGTGGCGAGCGACAGGCTCGCCACGATTTCCACGATGCGGACGACGCGGGTCAAAGTTGCGCCCTATTTCGAGGCTTCGGACGTCAGGGCCGCCTGAAGCTTCGCCCTCACTTCGTCGGCATCGTAACCCGCCTCGTTGACCCGGTCCGCCCAGCGCTGAAAGGAGGGCTCGGCGGCGTCCTGCCACGCCTTGAGTTCGGTCTCCGTCGGGTCGTGAACGGTGTGACCGCCGGTAGCCTCAAGCGCCGCACGACCGGAGTTTTCGAACTCCACCCAGCTCGCGCCCAGCTTTTCCGCCCACTCCGATGAGCACACGGAATCGACGGCCGCCTTATCCTCATCCGACAGTCGCTCATAGCTCGCCTTGTTCATCACCAGGCCGGCGCCGACATAATAGAAGTTGGTGCCGATGTGATACGGCACCGCATCGGCAATGCCGAAGAACTCCAGCGATCCCCAGGGGAAGGTAATCGCATTGGCAACGCCGCGCTCGATCGCCTGGCGGGCTTCGGTCGCCGGCACCTGAACCGCCGAACCGCCGAGATCGGCGATGAACTGCGACAGCGCTGCGCTGGCCGGTCGCACCTTCATGCCGTCGACGTCGGCCGGCAGGATGACCTCTTCGGCGGAATGGAGCGTACCGGGCGGTCCAACGTGCGCCAGGCAGAAATGGACGTCTTCCATCTCCGTCGGTGCATACTCCGAATACCAGTCGTTCACCGCCCGCGAGGCAACCGCGCGATCCGCACCGATCGAGAACGGAATGTCGATCAGATCGGCAATGGGAAAGGCGCCCGGCTGGTAGCCGAAGTTGACCCAGGCGACGTCGACGATGCCGTCGCGCGCCATATCGTACTGGTCGGCCGGCGCGCCGAGTTGCCCGGCGGGAAAGACCTGCACGGTGATATCGCCGTTGGAGGCCGCGTTGAGGGCGTCAGCCCAGGCGTGGACATCGTTGTCGAAATAGTGGCCCGGCGGCAGAAAATGCGAAAAGCGCAGGTTGGCGGCTTCGGCTTGGCCGACGAGCCCGATCACGGACGCAGCCACGATGGCGCAAGAGATCTTTCGCATTCGGTCATCCCTCCGGTGTTGCGGATACGGCACGAAAGGGTCCTCCCCGCGCCGACCCGGTGCAGGTCTGGTTCGGGCTCAAAGCGCCTCTTTGGCGAAGGCTGAAAGCGTGTCGGTAAGCAGCGCCATGATCTCGTCGATCTCGGCCTCGGTGACGGTGAGCGGCGGCGTGATCATCAGCCACTCGCCGTAGCGGCCGCCGGCAGTGCGGCGCGAATAGAGGAGGAGGCCTCGCGCCATACCGAGCTCAACGATCCGCGAGATCGCCTGGCGCTCGGCCGGAAAAGACGCCTTGGTTTCCTTGTCGGCGACGATCTCGATCGCGCGCAGAAGACCGAGCCCGCGGGAATCGCCGACGATCGGGCTTTCGCCGACCAGTGCCTGGAGGCGGGCGGCCAGAAGCTCGCCCATCCGGGCGGCGTTGGCGATGAGGTCGTTGTCGACAACCTCCTTCAGGACAGCAGCGCCGACCGCGCATGACAGCGGATTCGCCGAATAGGTATGGCCGTGCAGGAAGCCGCCCTGGGCGACTACCGCGTCGACCATGTGACGCGGAGCGAGCACCATGCCCAGCGGCGTGTAGCCGGCGGCGACGCCCTTGGCCAGGATCACCATGTCTGGACGCGCGTCCGGCCAGTGCTCGGCGGAGAGGAACGTGCCGGTTCGGCCGGCACCGCTCATCACCTCGTCGTAGATGAGCAACACGCCGTGGCGGTCGCAGATCTCGCGGACCGCGGAATAGTAGTGCGCCGGCGGAACCAGCGCCCCCGTGGCGAGGCCACCGACGGGTTCCATGATGAAGGCCAGCACGCTCTCCGGCCCCTCGGCGAGGATCGTGTCCTCCAGTGCCTTGGCGCAGGCGCGCGCATAGGAATCCGCGTCATGGTTGTCAGGCAACCGATAGGTGAATGGAGCGGGAACCCGCGGCATGATCTTCATGACCGGACCGAACATGGCGTCGGTCTCCGGATCGCCAGTCACCGAGCCTGCCCCGAGGGATCCGCCATGGTAGCCTGGATTGCGTCCCAGCACCTTCCAGCGCGAGGACTGGCCGTCTGCGACCGTATACTGGCGGGCGAGTTTCAACGCCGCTTCCGTCGCCTCCGACCCGCCAGAGACGATGAACACCCGCTCGAAGCCTTCGCCGGCCAGAGCGGCGACGGTGTCGGCGAGATCTATGTTCGCCTGGTTCCGAAACAACGCGCGGGACGCAAAGCAGACCCGGGAGGCCTGATCCGTCATCGCCTTGAGCACTGCCTCATTGCCGTGGCCGATGTTGGAGACGACCGGCCCGGAGGTGGCGTCGACATAGCGATTGCCGTCGACGTCCCACATGTAGAGCCCCTTCGCGTGCGAAATCAGGGGCCGCTGGGGCGCATCCTCCGGCGTGTAGAAGACCTGGATCGGACCGCCGCGGGCTGTCCGGGCCTTGACGTCGTCCTGCGTCGCGGTCGCGCTTCCCAAACTCATCAATCGTCGCTCCACGGCTTTCATCGAAGGCGGCACGGCCGCCGTGGAGCGAGTAAGGCATACTATTGTCCAGTGTACAATAGTCGCCCGAAAACAACGACAGAATTGATATAACTATATATTTTTATTGATAATTTTTCAGATTCTCCACGTGAAGGGCTTTGTCCGTAAGTGCCTAAACATTAGGCGATCCCCGGACGCGAAGGGCGTCGAGCCCCGCAATCAAGGCATCGGCATAGAGCTCGAAACCGCTCTCCATCGGGGCCGTGGCCCCGTTTTCCCAGCGCAGGATAAAAGCGCGGTTGAGCAGGCGCGGGGCATTCTCGTGCAAGTGGGGGAAGCGGTCCGCGGGAGCTTCGAGAACGCTCCGCGCCATCATCTCCTGCAGCTCGAACACGTCGGGGGGAACGATCGCAAACTCCTGGGTCGCGAACCCGACCATCCCGCCGATCACCGTGTTGTAGGCGGCGACCAGGCGCTCTCCGGAGAAGCCGGCATCGTAGAGTTTCTCCAGAAGCGATTCGATCAATTGCAGGTCGACCGTGGCGTTGGAGACGAGCTGCACGCCGATCAGCGGCGCGATGTTGGGGTGCTCCCGGATGATGTTGCGGTAGCGCGCGAACAGCGCTTTGAGCCAACTGCGCCAATCCAACTCGCCCGGTGGAACGAGATCGCGCAGGACAGTCGTGATGACCTCCGCGACGAGCGCCTGTCGATTGGGAATGTGCCAATAGATTGCCGTGGGATAGACGTTCAGCGCCTTGGCAAGGCTGCGCACGCTGAAAGATTGCGCGCCTTCCTGGTCGATCAGCCGGATCGCCTCGGCGAGGATAACCTCCTTCGACAGCCCCCCATCGCTTTTCCCGCCCGCCCTTTTACGGGCAGCAGCCGCTTGCGGTCTTTTGGGAAGTCGGGGCATGGCGACTCCGGCGGTTGGCGAGAGAGGTTTTCGGGAGGAAGCCGGTCGAATGACTGAGTCGGTTACAGCCGATTTCTCCCAGCCAATCAACGACGTAAAGCGCGATGCGAACTGTGCCGGATTTCTCCCATTCTGAAGATACTCCTAATGTTGCGTGACCGAGCCACCATAGACTCGCAGCTCATCTCTCGTCTTGATCCGACAACCTGCTCCAGAACGCGATTTTCTCTGCCCGATCGACCCAGCCGACGACGAAGCGGAGGGTCCGCTCGCCCTGGTCTGTGATGGCGACGGCCGTGCACCGGCGAAGCTCGGTTCCGTCGGCAACGTTCGCGGTCTCCTGCACCGAATGAAGTCCGAAGACGGCGAGATCATCGTTCTCTGCGGCGTACCCCGCCTGGACGATGCGCCGGCCCTCATCGGCGTTGCAGGCCGGGAGCTTGGGTGGCGGTTTGGCCGTGGCCAGGCCGATCGTCACGCCGAAGACGGCGGCTGCGACCGCGATCATCGTGAACAGCTGCCAGGTGGCGGCGGTGTTGGGATTGGTGTTCGGGTCCATCGTGGTCTCTTCCTTTCGTGCTTTCGTGGTGTCTAGCTTTCGTCCTTGCGGGCTATCGTCCGGCGCTCGGCAAGCGCCTTGCGGGCCCGGAACGGCTCCTCGGCAAACCAGCGGATCTTGCGCGCCCTGATCGGTGGGCAGGCCTGGACGAACAGGAGCTGGTGGGTGGTCGGCATGGCCATGACCTCGTCAGGGGTCATCAGCTTGCGCGCCTGCAGCCCTTCGCTGGTTGAGAAGTGGTTCGGCAACAGCGACAGCGGTCCGGCCGTCGCCCGGCTGATGCTGGGCGCGATCACCGTGCGCGTCCCGAGCATGTTGGATAGTTCGGCGGCCGTTGCGTAGTCGGTGACGTTGAAGGCCTGGCGCACCGCGCAGTTGGCGATCATCGAGCGCCAGCGCGGATAGATCTGCATCAGCTGATCGAGATCCTGGAAGAACAGCCACAGGCTCGCACCGTAGCCCGCGAGCCAGCCAATCCCGGCCTCGATCGGCTCCATCCGCCCGAGGGCCGCGGTCTCGTCCAGGAAGAACACCACCGGCTCGCGGCGCGCCGTGCGAGCCCGGGTCGTAGCAACGAGCGCCAGTCCCACGAACAAACGGACGAAGGAGCGATAGGTCTCCAGGAGTTCAGGCGGCAGGATCAGGTAGAGGCTGGTCGGCCGGCGCTTCAGATCCTCCATCATGAAGTCCGAGGCTTCGGTCGCCCGAGCAAGCAGCGGGCTCTTCCAGATCTTCATGTGGGTCTGGGCCGTGGAAATCACGGCAGAACGCTCGCGGATCTCCTTCTGGGAGAAGCCGCGAGCCATCGCGGCGATCCCCGCATGGTCGATCGCAAGGACCTCCTCCAGGAGATCCTCGAACCCGTCCTGGTTGCGCATGAGGAGCGTCCAGACGTGGCTGAGCGTGCGCTCCGGGCCGGTGCATGCATGCGCCACGTAGAGCAACAGGCAGGTGATCAGCGCCTTGGCTTCGCTGTCCCAGAAGGTCTCCGGGCCGCTGGAGACCACCAGCATGTCGGTGATGAGGGTGGCGTCGTCGATCTCTTCGGCCTCTCCGACCCGGATAAAGTCGACCGGGTTGAAGCGTGACGCTTCGACCTGACGATCAAAGGGGGCGATGGCATGCACCCGGCCGATGCTCTCCCGAAAGGCAGAGCTTGCTGCGTGGTTCTCACCCTTGGGATCGACGACGAATACGGAGCCTGGATGATCGAGCAGATTGGGAATGATCGAGCCCGCGCCCTTGCCGGAGCGCGTCGGCGCAAAGGTCAGTAGATGGCCCGGCCGGTCGAAGCGCAGGAAGGTCCGACCGACACGGCCGAGGATGAGGCCGCGGCGGCCGCGCAACCCATGACCATCCAAATCGCGGCGCGAGGCAAAGCGCGCCGAGCCATGCAGGGTCGCCCACTTGCGGTGTCGGCGGATCCGCAGCCAGAGGCCGGTGCCAAGAACAAGGCCGAGCAGTACCGCGACAGGCACGAAGCCCCAGACGAATACGAGCGACAGTCCCGCAAGCACCACCAGGGTGCGACCGAGAAACCGCATCGGAGCTCGCACAAACAAAGCCCACAGGAAGGCCAGAGCGCGCATCGGCGACGCCTCCTTCGTTTATTGCAACCACCTGCTTATGGGTGGCCGCGCAAACGAAGCGGCTTTTGCTTGCGAAGAGCTCAGATCTGCGAGAGGCTAAAAGGTGTTGCCAGCCGAAGTAGGCGTCGCATTCCGGCGTTTATTGCAACCCGAGCGGCTGGCAACACAGATTTATGGGGGAATAATGCTCAACAATAACTGACATCTCCCGAAAGAGAGCGGGCGTATTACCCTTCTGGAAAAGGTTGTACCCCTGAGCGGGGCGGCTTGGTTCTGGCAAAGGCGGAAGTTCCGGAACCCAAATTGAGACTCACTGCTCAAATCCAGGCGCCGATGTAAAGCATAGTCTGCAGAGTGCCATGGGAACCGAGCTGATCTGCATTAGGGCGTTGATGACCGGGTTTCTGCCGAGGAAGGATGCGGCCGGGATGACGCCACTCTGGCCTGCCCCCTGAAAAGTGGTCCTCCCTGAAGTAGGCTTTCGAGCCAGATGGAGGATGCAGGAATGCCCCAGAAG
>NZ_JABJVY010000032.1:0-51363 GCF_040750475.1 Amorphus sp. 3PC139-8
CAGCAGGCAGCTTGAATCAGATCCAACCCCTCAAGGGAATCCCATTTCCGATTCAAAAACCAAATGACACGCTCTAGGAGTTCATGATCTAAGGCACGCCTCGCCCAATAGAACACGACCCGCGGCGCGAAATGCCCCCGGGGGACTTGAGAACCGCGATCGAGAAAAAGCGGAAGGTGGTCGTCGGCTCAGGCGGCCGACGACTCCTCGACATCCTCACGGGTCGGCAACGTCATGCCGAGGGCGTGCATATAGAGATCCAGCAGGGCTTCCTGCTCTTCCCTCTCCGCCTTGTCCTGCTTCCGAAGCCGGACCACCTGACGCAGGATCTTGGTGTCGTAGCCGTTGGCTTTGGCCTCGGCATAGACATCCTTCACGTCATCGGCGATCGCCTGCTTCTCTTCCTCGAGCTTCTCGATCCGCTCGACAAAGGCCCGAAGCTGGTCAGCGGCAACTCCACCCGGCTGGCTCATTGTGCGGCTCCTTTTCCTCGAAACATCGCTTCAAACACGAAACAAGGCGGGCTCCCTGCCCCACGGTTGCGGCAGGGTCAAGGCGGGACGATCGCCTCGCAGGCCGATCGCCGCACCTTCCCAATCCGCTATGGATATCGGCGAAGGATTTACGGGATCTGACCAAACCGCAGCACGGCTTCCAGAAACCGCCCTTGAATGAGGCACACGTCCGGAGCGCCCGGACGCGCTCCCGCCGGATCAGCCGTGCTTGTGCGCGGCATCGAAGGCGGCAGCCTGGGCCTCGTTCGCCGGGGTCTGATAGCGCGCCTTCCAGGTCTCGTAGGGCATGCCATAGACCCGCTCGCGCGCACTCGCCCGGTCTACGTCCAAACCGCGCTCCACCGCCGCGTCCTGATACCAGTTCGACAGGCAGTTTCGGCAGAAGCCGGCGAGATTCATCAAATCGATATTCTGCACATCCGTTCGTTCGCGCAAGTGATCGACAAGGCGGCGAAACACCGCCGCTTCCAGCTCCGTGCGGGTCTGCTCGTCCAGGTGTTCGATGCTCTCGGTCATGGCGTGGGCTCCTTCCTTTCGGGCTGCGATCGCGTCCTTCAGCTTACTTGGGAAAATAAGACGTCTCTCCGGCCTTGGGGAGACCACCAAACGCTCCCGTGCTGTCGCTTGCGTCGTTCCGGCAAGGCTCGTAACCACAACCCCATGACCGGATACGACGAAAGCGGACGATGAGCGCGCCGACCCCAACCTTAGGAGAGAACGCGAGCGCGGCTCCCCGCGTGGCGCTCGCCGTCGTCTGCCTCGTCGCGGGCGCCGTCGTGATGGGCATCTCGCCGGTTTTCGTCCGCTCCGCCGATGTCGGCCCGTTCACCAGCGCCTTCTGGCGCGTCGCGCTCGCCTTGCCGGCGTTATGGCTCTGGGCCCGCCTCGACCAGCGCAAGCGCGGGCGGATCCGAACCTCGGCGCCGTGGTCCTGGGCGGTCGTCCTATCCGGCCTGTTCTTCGCCGGCGACCTGCTGTTCTGGCACCTGGCCATCGTCCACACCACGGTCGCGAACGCAACTTTTCTGGCCACCATGGCCCCGGTCTGGGTGGTTCTGGCTTCCGGGATCGTGATTCGCGAGCCGGTCGGCCGAGAGACGATCGCCGGGCTCGCGCTCTGTCTGGCGGGCGCGACGCTTCTCATCGGAATGAGCTACTCTGTTGCACCGGAGCGGCTCGACGGCGATCTCTACGGCCTCGTCACGTCGATATTCTTCGGCGCCTACTTTCTCGCCGTCCGCGTCGCCCGGCGGGTGGCCTCTCCGGGACTTCTGATGTTCCGTGGCGGGCTCATCACCGCCGGCGTGCTGTTCGCAGTCGCCGTGACCTTGGAGAACCAGCTCTTTGCCGCTTCGCTCGGCGGCCTGCTTGCCCTTTTGACGCTCGCCCTCGTCACCCATGTGGGCGGCCAAGGGCTCCTCTCGTTCGCCCTTGGCCACCTGACGGCCGCCTTCTCCTCCCTCGTCATTTTCCTGGAGGCGGTGACGGCGGCGATCGCCGGCTGGCTGCTTCTGGGCGAGGCCCTTTCCCCATATCAGGCGATTGGCGGGGCTGCTATTTTGGCGGGAATTTTCGTCGCAAGACCGCGTCGGAGCGAGCCTGCGGCAAGTCTCGTCAAAAAATGGCCGCACTCAAACGGAAGGGAATGTTAACCATTTCGGGGGCACAACGCACAGTGATCGCAGCATCGGATCGCGCCGTCCGGCGGCATCGCCGAATCCACCCATGGACATTGGGGGACGGTACGCCGGTCGCGTTGACAATCGAGTTCGGAGCCCTCATGAAGTCCAAGCAGGCCGGCCACGGCCGAAGCGATGCGACCAGAGGTTCGGGTTTCAGCGAACGCAGCATGCAGCGCCCTGCACGACATCTTCTCTCCGCGGTTCTGTTTGGTTGCGCGCTGATCGCAGCGCCGCTTGCCTTGTCTGCGCCCGCCGCAGCCGATCTCAGGCTGTGCAACAAGACCGACGCCCAAGTGGGTGTCGCCGTCGGCTACAAGAATGCCGACGACTGGGTAAGCGAAGGCTGGTGGAACCTGCCGGCCCAGAGCTGCGAAGTGTTGCTGAAGGGCTCGCTGACCTCGCGCTACTATTATCTCTACGCGCTGGACTATGCCGAGGGCGGCGAGTGGAGCGGCGAGGCCTATATGTGCACCCGCGAGAAGGAGTTCACGATCAAGGGGATCGAGGACTGTCTCGCGCGCGGCTTTGAACGGACCGGCTTCGTCGAAATCGACACCGGCGAACAGTCGTCCTGGACTGTTCATCTGACGGAACGCTCTCGCTCGGGGATTGGTGGACGATGAAACGGTCGCGTCGGACGAAGATACTCGCGACGCTAGGACCCTCCTCCTCCGACCAATCCACCATCGAAGCGCTGTTCAGAGCCGGCGCCGATGTCTTCCGCATCAATATGAGCCACACCGACCACGCCGCCATGCGGTCGCTGGTCAGTGAGATCCGCAACGTCGAGCAGAGGGTCGGCCGGCCGATCGGCATCCTGGCCGACCTGCAGGGGCCGAAACTGCGCCTCGGCGTCTTCTCCGACGGCAAGGTGAAGCTGGAGGAAGGCGCGACCTTCCACCTGGATTCCGATCCCACGCCCGGAGACGCCAGCCGGGTCCAGCTTCCGCATCCGGAAATCCTCGAAGCGCTCGAGCCCGGCCACCGGCTTCTGATCGACGACGGCAAGGTGAAGCTAACCGTCCGCGAGGTCACCACCAACGGCGTCTTCGCGGTGGTCGACGTGGCGGGGCCGGTTTCCGATCGCAAGGGCGTCAGCGTTCCCGACACCATGCTCGCCATGAGCGCGATGACGGAGAAGGACCGCCGCGACCTCGACGCCGTGCTGGAGGCGAAGGTCGACTGGGTGGCGCTGTCCTTCATCCAGCGCCCGGACGATCTCGCCGAGGTGCGCAAGATCGCCCGCGGCCGCGTCGGCGTGATGGCGAAGATCGAAAAGCCTCAGGCGATCGATCGGCTCGACGACATCATCGAGCTCTCCGACGCGCTGATGGTCGCCCGCGGCGATCTCGGCGTGGAGCTGCCGGTGGAAAAGGTGCCGGGGCTGCAGAAGCGGATCACCCGTTCCGCCCGGCGGGCCGGCAAGCCGGTGGTGATCGCGACCCAGATGCTGGAAAGCATGATCACCACCCCGACCCCGACCCGCGCCGAGGTCTCCGACGTGGCGACCGCCGTGTTCGAAGGGGCGGATGCGGTCATGCTGTCGGCGGAGTCGGCGGCCGGCCAGCATCCGGTCGAAGCCGTGACGACCATGGACCGCATCGCCTATGAGGTGGAGCGGGACGACAACTACACCACCATCATCTCCGCCCAGCGCTCCGCGCCCGAGGCCACCGGCGCCGACGCGATTGCCGCAGCCGCACGCCAGATCGCGGAGACGCTGAATCTGTCGGCGATCGTCTGCTACACCTCCTCCGGCGCCACCGCGCTGCGGGTGGCGCGCGAGCGGCCGTCCGCGCCGCTGGTCGTGGTCAGCCCGGTGCGGGCCACTGCGCGCCGGCTGGCACTGACCTGGGGACTACACTGCGTGGTAAGCCCCGATGCCCGCGACGTCGACGACATGGTCGATCGCGCCTGCGCGGTCGCCTATGCCGAGCAGTTCGCCCGGCCCGGCCAGCGGCTTATCACCATCGCCGGCATTCCGTTCGGCACCCCGGGCGCGACCAACCTTCTGCGCATCGCCTATGTGAGCGACGACGGCCGCGGCGGCTCCTGACCGCTGCCGCGCGGCGGCTTTTGGTTTCGACGCGTTCGCGGACGGAAAACCCGTTCCCACTTTTCCTGGAAACGCTCCGGGCCGTCCTCGCAGAGCCGCGGGCAAAGCGAGCTGGCGTGAGCGAAGCGTTCTCTCCTCCGCAAATCCCGGACGGAAAACCGGTTCCCACTTTTCCTGGGATTTGCACCTACTCACAGTAGTGATAGCTGCCGTCCTTGTTGTGGCGGGCGAGATCCAGGTGGAAATGATCCTGATGGTGTCGGTCGCCGTCCGGCCCGATCACCGTGGTGAATTCCTTGCAAGCGTCGCCATGGACCGTACGCAGGAAAATCGCGTCGGAGCCGCTGCTGCGCCAGCCGTCCTTCACGGTGACGGTGCGGCCGTCGGCCAGCGTGAAGGACGAAATATCGATGGCGTTGGCGAAGGAATGCTCCGAGAGGCGCGCGCCGGACTTGTTGTTGCGGGTCCGGCAGCCATAGGAGGCGGCGACCGTCATCTCCAACACCGGCGTGCCGAACAAAGCTTGCGCCATCGGCTGCACCGTCTCGTTGAGCCAGCGGTCGAAGGCGGGAATCATCGGACAGTTGAGCGTCGCGGCCGGGCTGAGACCGACGGTACCGCCCGAGGCCGCAGAGACCTTGAAGGGGCGGTCGGCGCCGCAGGCTCCGTTGCGCGAGCGCTGCTGGGGCTCGACATAGGCCGAGGGCGTGACGCGCCCGGCCTTGAGACAGTTGCGCTCCGCGATCGAACGCCAGGGCGCCCGGCTCTCCTTGAACTGCGGCCCGCGCGAGCAGCCGACGACGACCGCCGCCAAGATCACGGCCATGCCGGCCAGCGACAGCACGTTCTTCGCGGATCGGATCGGAAACGGTCTCATGGCGCCAGCAGAGCCGACGACGGCAAAGATCCGCTTAAGGGATTTGGTTAATCGATGCCGGAGGTGATTAGAGCGAGGCCAGCGACGCGCCCAGGAGGAGCAGGCCGAGCGCGAACACCAGCATGGCGCCAGCGGCCTCGAACCCGGCGTGGACGCGTTCGGCGAGCGCCGACCCGGTGCCCGACAGGCGCACCGCCAATCCTTTCGCCCCGACGGCCAGCAGCGCCAGCGTGGAGACCGTGACCGCCGTGCCAATCCCCAT
This sequence comes from Amorphus sp. 3PC139-8, assembly GCF_040750475.1. Taxonomy (NCBI): domain Bacteria; kingdom Pseudomonadati; phylum Pseudomonadota; class Alphaproteobacteria; order Hyphomicrobiales; family Amorphaceae; genus Amorphus; species Amorphus sp. 3PC139-8. The sequence goes on from NZ_JABJVY010000032.1 coordinate 5,393, forward strand.
GACGTAGGCCGAAACGATGCCGGCAGCCGGGAGACCCTGGGCCAGCGCGAACACCAGCACGATCACCGCGCCGGTGCAGGGCCTGAGCCCGATCGACAGGATCGCGGCCGCGATCTCGCGCCGGGAGCCGGCCTTTTCCAAAAGCTCCGGCCCGATCATGTGGACATGGCCGCAGCCGCACGCCGCAGCCGCTTCCGCCGTGTGATGATGGTGAGCGTGATCGTGATGGTGGGCATGGCCGTGACGATCCGAGGCAAGGCTGGTTGCCGCCGACAGGGAGGCTGCCTCCACCATGTGCGGCGCCGCCTGCCGCCGGCGCAGAAGCGGACGGAGGATCTTGCGCCAGATCAGCGTCGCACCGAGCAGCGTGACGAGCGCATAGGCGCCGACCTCGATGGTTTCGATCGAGCGCGACATGGCGAGGCTCGACAGGTTCAGGATCGAGGCCGCGACAAGCACAAGCACCACCGCCGTCGTCGCCTGGACGGCGGAGGCGGCGAAGGACAGGCCGATGGCGCGGCGCGCCGTGGCCTCGTTGGCCATCACATAGGACGACACCACCGCCTTGCCGTGGCCCGGCCCAACCGCGTGAAACACCCCATAGGCGAACGACAGCGCAATCAGCAGCCAGGGCGCGGTGCCGTTCGCCTTCATTTCGGAAATGGCGGTCGTCAGCGTGCGGTAGAAACTCGACTGCCAGGCCGTCACCCAGGCGAAAACCGGTGCGAGCGGCCCGCTGGTCACGGGCGCCATCGGCTCCGGCGCACCGACCCCGAACGGGCCTCCGGCCGCCAGCGCCGGACCGGCAATCGCGAGGGTCGCAGCGGCGACAGCCAGGGTGGCGAGAAGAGCCGGACGGCCAACCGGTTTCCACTTGGCCTGGAAACGCTCTAGCCGTCGGCACATGTCAAGATTGCCTCGTTGGCCAGCACGCCGGTCATCGCCCGATATTCCTGCGGGATTTCGCGTTGGTCGGACGGGATAAGAGCAAGCTGGGTCGCCGTCATCGGATCGAGCTCGCCCCCGACGTCGACCTTGAGTTTGCAGGCCGGCGGCGCATCGACCAGCCCGAACGGCCCGGTCTTCACCATCTCGAAGGCGACGAAATATTCCGGGTCGTAGACGTCCAGCACCACCGGCGTGGCGCCGACCTCAAGCGGTTCGGCAAGCGGCAGGGCGAAATAGAGCGTCAGCCGACCGCCGGAATAGTCCAGCCAGTAGTCCTGAGCCTTCTGGAACGAAAAATCGGTGTCGCCCTGATAGAGAAAGGTGAAATTGTCGTACTCCGACAGCGAATCCACGTTCACCTGGGCCAGCTCGGAAAGCTCTGCCTGGGTCAGGATGCCGTTCTGGTCGGTGTCCAGCCCCTGTACCGCGAAGGCGGAAAACGGGCCGTCGAACCGCCAGGCATGCTGGATGGCCGACAGCCTGCCGGAGTCGTCAAACACCAGCTCGGTTTTGGCCTCGACGAACACGTGCGGATGGGCGGCCGCGTCGGTCACGGTGACGGCCATGGCGGCGCAGACGCCGACGATCCCGATCCCCACCGATTTCATTCGTCTCCCCTTGCGACACCTGATTCTATCCCCCCTTGTAGCGAACACCGTGGCGGCACGATGACGCCGGCACGCAAGCGTGAGGGAACAAATCTTCCGGTTTATGGTTCAATATAACGATATTTTACCAATCTGGCTCCCCAAAGCCGATAATTTAATCAAGATATCCTCGTCAGGCGCGCAAAACTTTCCTGTGACGCACATTGGATGCGGACTGGAGGTCACACAATGACGACGACCGACTGCCAACAGGCGGCGGTGTTCGACCATCCCGCCTTCGACGATCACGAGCAGGTCGTCTTCTGCAGCGATGCGGAAAACGGCCTGACGGCGATCATTGCGATCCATGACACCAGCCTTGGCCCGGCTCTCGGCGGCTGCCGCATGTGGTCGTACCCCTCAAGCAGCGACGCGGTGACCGATGCGCTGCGTCTATCGCGCGGGATGACCTACAAGAACGCGCTGGCGGGGCTCGATCTGGGCGGCGGCAAGGCCGTCATCCTGGGTGATCCGCGCCGCGACAAGACCCCGGCGCTGATGACCGCGTTCGGCCGCAAGGTCGCGGCACTCGGCGGCCGCTACATCACCGCCGAGGATGTGGGCATTTCCACCGACGACATCGAGATCGTCGCCGGAGAGACGGAGCACGCCCGCGGCACGCTCGCGACAGGGCTCGGCGATCCTTCGCCCTACACCTCGCTCGGCGTATTTTACGGCATCAAGGCCGCCCTCGCCCACCGCACCGGCTCGGACCGGCTTCACGGCCGCCGTATCGTGATCCAAGGTCTCGGCCATGTCGGATTCGGCCTGGCGGAACTCCTGGCGGACCACGGCGCCGAATTGGTGGTTGCCGACATCGATGCGGAAAGGGTCGACGCCGCAGTGGCGCGCTTTGGCGCGGAGACGGTAGCACCCAACCGCGCTCACACCATCGAAGCCGATGTATTCGCGCCCTGTGCCCTGGGCGCCGGCCTGAACGAGACAACCATCCCCGAACTCGCGGCCCCGATCGTGGCCGGCGCGGCCAATAATCAGCTTGCGACGGAAGAAGACGGCGAACGGCTGCTCGACCGCGGGATCCTGTATGCGCCGGACTATGCCATCAATGCCGGTGGCGTGATCTCGATTGCGCTTGCCAAGCCCGGCGAAGGCGACGAGGCGGTCCGGCGCAAGGTGATCGCGATCGGCGAGACGCTGGGTCAGATCTTCGCCCGCGCCGACAGCGAACGCCGCCCGACGGGTGCTGTCGCCGATGCCATCGCCCGGGAACGGCTGACCCGCGACGGAAAGCGGAAGGCGGCGTAGGAGCAAGTCTCGGGAGAAGTGGGGACCGGATCTCCCAATGGCGCCCTACTTCCCGATCTCCGCCAGCCGTTCCGGATCGGCGAACCAAGCCGCCATATGATCGACGAACGCACGCACCTTGCCAGAAAGATGGCGGCGATGGGGATAGACCGCATAGACCGCGCCGCCATTGCAGACGAATGGGTCGAGCACGCTGACGAGTTCCCCGTCGATCAGCTCCTGACGCGCGATCGCATACGGCAACATCGCAAAGCCGATGCCCCTTAGCGCCGCGACCTTTGCCGCCGCCGGGCTGTTGGCCTCCACCCGTCCCTTAACCGAAACGGGATAGCGCGCGCCGTCGACGACGAACCCCCAGTTCGACCGCCAACGCGCGTTGGTGTCGATGATGCAGGGAAGGGCGGACAGCTCGTCGGGATGCTTCGGCGTTCCGCTCTCCTTGATCCGCCTCGGGCTCGCCACCACCGACAAGCGCATCGGCGACAGCTTCTTCGCGATCAGGCTGGAATCGGCGAGTTCCGTAATGCGGATCGCAACGTCGAACCCCTCCTCCACCAGATCCACGAACCGGTCGTCGAGATGAAGATCGAGCGAGACGTCCGGGGCGGCCGCCACGAACGCCATCATCGCTTCCATGAGCGGGCCTTCGCCCAGCGTGCGCGGCGCCGCGACCCGCAACACGCCCTTGAGCTCGACGTGGGCATCCTGAACCGAGGCCTCCAATTCGCCGATGCGCTGGAGGATTTCGGCCGCTTCGCGGTAGTAGGCTTGGCCGGCCTCGGTCGGCGCCAGCGTCCGCGTGGTTCGGTTGAGCAGGCGCACCCCGAGCCGGTCTTCAAGTTCGGCCACATATTTCGACAGGATCGCTTTCGACCGGCCCTGCTTGCGAGCGGCTGCCGAAAAGCCGCCGGCATCGATGACGGCCACGAACGCGGCCATGCGCGACAACGTATCCAAGGTGCACGCCCTCCATCGGCCGATCCGGCCAGCGTTCGCTAACCCGAAACGACGTTGCGGAGGATCGTCCGATTGTCAATCGGACGCGCGATCAGGCTTCGGAGTCGTGCCCATCCTCGGCCGGAGGATAGATCCGGGCAAACAGCGCGCCCACGGCACCAAGCGCGGCGAACACGGCCAGAAGATAGGCCGGCGGCATCGTGCTGCCCGTCCTCTGGATCAGATAGGTCGCGGCAAGCGGCGTCAGGCCTCCGACGATCGCGAAGCCGAGATTGTAGACCATGGCGACGCCGGAATAGCGCACATTGGTGGGAAAGATCGCCGTCAGCACCGCCGGCCCGATGCCCCAGGCGAACGCGGCGATCACCGAGATCACCAGCATGGCCGGCAGGAGGTGGGCTTGACCGACATGGATCCAGGCATAGACCGGGATCGCGGCGATCGCGAGCAGGACGGCAAACAACGTCGCCGGCGCCTTCAGCCCGATCTTGTCGCCGAGCAGCCCGGCGAGCGGCATCGGCAGCGAGAAGATCACCACGCCGATCAACCCGGCGCCCGACACCACGTTGGAATCGTAGTGCAGGAAGTCGTTCAGATAGCTGTCCATGTAGAGATAGAGCAGCGACACCGTCGCCGCACCGAGGCTCGTCACCAGAAAGCCGTAGACCACCGCCGGTCGGTGGCTCTTCAAAAGCGCGGCCACGGGAACCTTGTGGGCCTTGGATTCCATATCCGCGAAGGCCGGGCTTTCGGAAAGCTGCGCGCGCAGGAAGAAGCCGACGACCGCGATCAGTCCGCCGACCAGAAAACCGATCCGCCAGCCGAACGAGGTGACCTCGGCGGAATCAAGCGATTCGAGAATCAGCCACTGCACGGCCTGAGCAAGCAGCAGGCCGACATTGATCATCAGGAAGAGCGTGCCGCAGGCGAAGCCTCGGCGCTTGGGCAACGTCTCGGTGATGAGCGTCAGCGCGCCGGGTATTTCGCCGCCCAGACAGAGGCCCTGGATCATCCGCAGCACGACGAAAACGATCGAGGCGGTCACGCCCAGATGGGCATAGCCGGGCAACAGCGCCATCAGGACGGTGGCACCGGCCATGCCGGCAATGGAGAGCCGCAACATCGCCTTGCGGCCGTGACGATCGCCGAAATGGGAAAACAGAACGCCGCCGATCGGCCGCACGAGGTAGCCCGCCGCGAACACGGCAAAGGCGGCGAGCAGCCGCGCGCTCGGATCGCTCGCCGGGAAGAACACCCGGCCAAGCGTTTCGGCGAAGACGGCGTAGATGACGAAATCGTAGAATTCCAGGCCACCACCGAGACTGGAGAGTGCCAGCGCCCGGTTTCGCTCGTGCTTGGCAAGTGTCATCGCGTCCCCCGCGTCTCGCGCCCCCTCAAGCTATGCCGCTATCGGAGGGGCGGGGAAACCCCATTTTTTCGGAAAAGTCCGCAAATGCCGGCATCCGAAACGCAGGAGGATTGTCGCTCAGCGTCCGCCCAGCGCCTGATAGATCTTGCGGCCGGCGCGCCCCGTCTGCTCCATCCCGTAGTGGGCTTCGGCACGGGCGATCGCCGCTTGGGTCTGGGGCCCGACCTTGCCGTCGGCCTTGCCGGCGTCGAAGCCCTTGCGGTTCAGAAGTTGCTGGAGCCGAAGCCGCTCCTTGCGCGAAAGCCCCGGGTCGTCGGTCGGCCAATCGGTTCGGAAAGCCGGATAGCCGGCGATCCGATCGGCCAGATGGGAGATCGCAAGCGCATAGGATTCGGCGAAATTGTAGGAATAGATCGCATCGAAATTCCGGAACACCAGGAAGCCCGGCCCCTGCGGGCCCGCAGGCAGCAACAGTCCGGCCGAACCGCCGCCGGAGACTGGCGAACCGTCGGCGCGCACCACCCCGCGGCCGCCCCAGGTCGAGAGCGAGGCGCGAGCCTTGCGCCCGGAGGGACCGGAGTAGCTGTCCGCCACCTTCACCTCGATCATCCAGGCTTCGCCCGGCTTCCAGCCGGCGCTGCGCAGGAAATTCGCCGTCGAGGCGAGCGCGTCCGGCACCGAACGCACCAGATCGCGCCGCCCGTCGCGGTCGAAGTCAACGGCGAGCCGCTTGTAGGTGGAGGGAATGAACTGGGTCTGGCCGAACGCGCCCGCCCAGGAGCCGTAAAGCTCGTCGAGTTCCAGATCGCCCGATTGCACCAGCGACAGCGCGCTGATCAGCTCGCCCTGCCAGAAATCGGCGCGCCGACCGCCTTCGCAGACGAGATTGGCAAGCGCATGGGGCAGGAAATCGTCGCCCATCTCCTGGCCATAGTCCGTTTCCACGCCCCAGACGGCGACCACCACATGCCGATCGACGCCATAGGTCTTTTCGATCTGGCTGAGTACCCGACCATATTTGCGCAGCATGCGCTTGCCGTCGCGCACCCGCTCGTCATCGACCAGGAAGGCCATGTAGTCCCAGATCGGGGTCTTGAATTCCGGCTGGGACTTGGAAAAACGGATCACCTTCTCGTCCGGCTTGGCGCCGTCCAAGGCCCTGGACGCGATCGACTGGCTGATCCCGGCACGCACTGCCGCCTGCTTGATCCCGGCGACACAGGAGGAAAAGCTTGCTTCGGCGGGCACGATTGCCGCCGCCAACGCCGCCCACCCAAACGCGAAAGCCAAACCGATCCGCATCATTGTCCTCCCCAAACCGTAGGTCGCCAGCGTTTGGCATCCGGTTCAAGGCGAGGATAGGGCCGCAACGCGGGAATTCCATGGTCTATTCGCAGCGCTTTTGCGCCTGCGGCCGGCGCGCCTCTTCCCGTCGGCAGGGTTGAACCCGGCCGCTATCCCGGACACCTATAGGCTTGGCCCGCATCCCCCGAGAGGTGCCCGAATGTCCGTCCGGCCTCCCAGAGCCCTCGCCCCCAAACAGCAAAGAACGCCGATCGAAGAGGCGATCGACCACGAGGTGCGTGGCGAAATGGCCACCACTCACGGTCGTCTCATGCAGGAGCTTGCCCGCCGGCTCGACGCGCTCGCAGCCTTTGACGACGCCGAAACCCCTGCCGATCCCGCCCGGCGCGACGCCCTGGTCGCAGCCGCCGGCGAAGCGCTCTGGCACATCGTGGTTCAGCGCGAACTGATGGGGTTGAGGCGCACCAAGGCCTTTCTCGACGAGTACCGGATCCCCTCCGAGGTGCGGTTGCGGATGGGTGTGCGTCCGAAAGCGAAAGGCGACTGACGCATCCGGCCTTCCGGGTGGGCCAAGCGTCTCGGAATGGCCAAAAAGATTGACCTTACGAGAGCGTCCCACCTACTTTCTTCGAACTTGTCTGGTGTAAAGATCCCTCCTTCCCGTGCTGGACACAGCAAACGAGGGGTGTTGGTCTGACCGCACCTGAGCGTTCAGCATGGTTTTGGGCGGACCCGCGAAATGACCGAGCCGGAAGACGACGACGCCCCGACGGTTGCCCTGTTCGTGACCTGCCTGGTCGACCTGTTCCGCCCCGTGGTCGGCTTTGCCACCATCCGCCTGCTGGAACGGGCCGGCTGCCGGGTGGTCGTTCCCGAGGTCCAGACCTGCTGCGGACAGCCGGCCTACAATTCCGGCGACCGGGCGGATACGGCGGCCATCGCCCAGCAGGTGATCGCGGCGTTCGAGGACTACGACTATGTGGTGGTGCCGTCGGGCTCCTGCGGCGGCATGATTTCGCGCCATTACCCCGAGCTCTTCGCCCATGATCCGGACTGGCACGGCCGTGCGGAGGCGCTTGCCGCCAAGACCCACGAACTCGTGTCCTTCCTGGTCGACGTGCGCGGCATGACCGGGGTCGAGGCCCGCTTTGCCGGCCGCGTGACCTATCACGATTCCTGTTCCGGCCTGCGCGAGCTTTCGATTAAGGCCCAGCCGCGGACATTGCTGGCCTCGGTGGACGGGCTGGAGCTGACCGAGTTGGAAGACGCCGAGGTCTGCTGCGGCTTCGGTGGCACCTTCTGTGTGAAATATCCCGACATCTCCAACGCGATGGTAACCCGCAAGGCGGAAGCCGTCGGCCGCTCCGGAGCCGACACCTTGCTTGCCGGCGACCTTGGATGCTTGATGAACATGGCCGGCAAGCTCTCCCGCAGCGGCAGCCCGGTCGCGGTTCGCCACGTGGCGGAAGTGCTGGCGGGCATGGCCGACGAGCCAGCGATCGCCGCCGCGTCAGATGCCGCCAAGCCCGCCCGCAAAGGCTGAGCCATGGACGTCACCTCTTCCGCCTTCAAGGACAACGCCGCCCGCGCCCTGGGCGACGCCCAGCTTCAGCGCGCGTTGGGCAACGTAGAGCACGGCTTCGTGGTCAAGCGGCGCAAGGCCGCCGACGCATTGCCGGAATTCGACCAGCTCCGCGACGAAGCGCGCGAGATCAAGGCTCACACGCTCGCCCATCTCGACCTCTACATCGAAGCCTTTACGGACAAGGTCGAGGCCCTCGGCGGCCAGGTCCATTTCGCCGAAACCGCCTACGACGCCCGCCGCGCCGTGGTCGACATTTGCCGTCTGCACGACGCCAAGACCGTGACCAAGGCGAAGTCGATGGTGAGCGAGGAGATTGAACTCAACCGCTATCTTCAGAAGAAGGGCATCCGGCCGGTCGAAACCGATCTCGGCGAATATATCCTGCAGATCCGCAACGAGGCGCCGAGCCACATCATCGCGCCGGCCATCCATTTGAACCGGGACCAGGTCGAGGCCGATTTCCGGCGCGTGCACAAGCATTTGCCCGCCGACCGCGACTTGACCGAGCCGGCCACCCTGCTCGGCGAGGCGCGCGCCATCCTGCGCGAAAAGTTCCTGTCGGCGGATGTCGGCATCACCGGCGCGAACTTCCTGGTCGCCGAAACCGGATCGGCGATCGTGGTCACCAACGAAGGCAACGCGGATCTGTCCCAGACGCTGCCGCGCGTCCACATCGTCGTGACCTCGATCGAGAAGTTGGTGCCGACCCTCGACGACGCGTCGACGCTGTTGCGCGTGCTGGCGCGATCGGCCACCGGCCAGGACATGTCGGTCTACACCACGCTCTCGTCGGGGCCTCGTCGGGAGGGCGATCCCGACGGGCCGGACGAGTTCCACGTGGTGCTCGTCGACAACGGCCGCTCCAGCATGCTCGGCACCGACTTCCAGGACATGCTGCGCTGCATCCGCTGCGGCGCCTGCATGAACCATTGCCCGGTCTACCATGCCGTGGGCGGCCACGCGTATGGCTGGGTCTATCCGGGACCGATGGGGGCGGTGCTGACCCCATCCCTGGTCGGGGTCGACCAGGCGGGCCATCTGCCCAACGCCTCCACCTTCTGCGGGCGCTGCGAGAGCGTGTGCCCAGTGCGAATCCCGCTTCCCAAACTGATGCGCCATTGGCGCGAGGACGAGTTCGCCCGCCATCTTCAGCCGCGCGCGGCCCGCACCGGTCTCGGCGTTTGGGCGTTCTTCGCCCGCCGGCCGCGCGCCTATCGGCTGATGACGGGCGTTGCCGCCCGCAGCCTTTCGCTGCTGGCCGGCGCGCGCGGTCGGCTGTCGCGTCTGCCACTTGCCGGCGGCTGGACCCGCCACCGCGATCTGCCGGCGCCGGCGCCACATACCTTCATGGCGCAATGGAAAACGCGGGACGGCCAATGAAGGCGAAAGACCAAGTCCTCGGCCGCATCCGCAGCGGTCTCTGCGTCGATCCCGCCCGCGACGAGGCCCGTCGACGGGCCGTGGCGGAACGGCTTGCCGCACATCCCCGCAACACGGTACCCGCGCGCGGCGCGCTGGCGCAGGAAGAGCGTGTCGCACTCTTTCGCCGGATGGCCGAGAGCGTGTCCGCCACCACAGACCGAGTCGCCAATACCGGCGAGATCGCGTCCGCAATCGCGACCTATCTCGGCGGACGCAACGACCTGTCGCCGATCCGGCGCGGGACCGATCCCCGGTTCGACGCCGTCGACTGGAGTGCTGTCCCCGGCGACGTGCGGACCGGCCCGGCGGAAGACGGCGATCAGGTCGGCATCGCCTATGCCCTTGCCGGCATCGCGGAAACCGGGACCTCGATGCTGGTCTCCGGGCCGCACGCGCCCACCACCATCGCCTTCCTGCCCGAAGTCTCCATCATCCTGGTCGACGCTGCCACGATCGCCGGCGATCTGGAGAGCGCGTTCGACCTCGTGCGCGAACGCGGCGACGGCACGCTGCCGCGTACCGTCAATCTCATCACCGGCCCCTCGCGTTCCGCCGACATCGAGCAGACCTTGCTGCTCGGCGCCCATGGGCCCCGGGCCCTCCATCTGATCGTCGTCGGATAAGCCCGGCCGCGTCGCCGCGCAGTGTCCTGGGCTACCCGCGACCGCCGTCTTTCCACAGACAACGGCCAGGCCGCGCTGGCGCTCCCGCTGGTCGCGACGCCTTTGGGGCGCCCAAAATGCGAGCACGGCCAATCCGTTATCGATCCCGCCTCAGAAACCGGCAAAGCGCACCAGGTGCACACATTGTTGTGAACGCACGGCGTGCGCTTTTCGCTACGCAACACGCCCGAATCGTGCTCTCCTGACCGTCATTGCTTTGTCACATAGCGCATTGCGTGCGCTCGCGTGCTTCCAGGCGAAGCTGAAATCGGTTTGCCGTCCGGAAACACGAAAACAACAGCTCAGAGCCGCTCTGCGAGTCCGCGACAGACAGAGCGGTTTTCAGTCGGGCGGAGGCTGGCAGATGGGTCGAAAAAGCTGGCGGACGAATGGCGCAGGTCTGGCGTTCGCCGCGACGATTGCGGTGGCGAGCGCGAGCCTGCCGGCACAGGCCGCGGAAGAGGTCGACGTAGAGCTGGTGCTCGCGGTCGACATTTCGCGATCCATGGCGCTCGGCGAGCAGATCGTTCAGCGCAACGGCTACGTCGAGGCCCTGGGTTCTAAAGAGGTGGTTGCGGCCATCGAGTCGGGCCTCCTGGGCCGGATCGCGGTGACCTACATCGAATGGGGCGAGGCCGGCAGCGAGCGGGTGGTGCTCGACTGGCACATCATCGAAGACGAAGCTTCGGCCAAGGCATTCGCCGACAAGCTCGCGGCTGAGCCTTTGCACGAAGTCTCCCGCACCTCGATCTCCGAAGCGCTCGTGTTCGCGGTCGAACGCATCGACTCCAACGCCTACGAGGGGCTGCGTCGGGTCATCGACGTCTCGGGCGACGGCCCCAACGACCATGGCCGGCCGGTGGTCCAGGCCCGTGCGCTCGCCACCGGCCGGGGGATCACCATCAACGGGCTTCCGATCGTGCTGGCCGACGGATCGCGGCGCTGGTCCGTGGTGGATGATCTGCAGGACTACTATTCCCAATGCGTGATCGGCGGCACCGGCGCGTTCGAGATCGCCATCCGGGACCGCGACGATTTCGCCGCCGCCATCCGGCGCAAGCTGGTGCTGGAAATCGTCGGGGTCGAGCCGGAACAAGCCCCGCTGGTGATGCCGGCCGCCGCGCCGCTTGCGTCCGACGGTCGGGACCTTTGCACCGTCGGCGAACGCGTGACCGCACGGCGGTGACAGCCGTGCGCTCGACGCGCAGACCGATCAGCAATGAGTGACCGAAGCGAACCTTTTCGCCGGATTCACATTTCTACTCACACGGATTTTGTGTTGGGTAGGAGAACGATGAATGATTACGCGGCGTGCCTTTGCGTTCGGCAGCCTGGCTTTCGGGTTCATGGCGTCGGGTTGCATGTCCTCAGGCCCGACCCAGCCGCTCGGCTATCAGCCGGTACCGGCGCTGGCGCCCACGACGCCGGAACCCTTCGATGTCGGGCCGGTGGACATCAATCAGATTCCCATCGCCTACCGCCGCCAGCTCGTGGAGGCGCCGTCCGGCTATCGTGCCGGCACCATCGTCGTCGATACCAACAACCGCTTCCTCTATCTGATCCGGGACGACGGCTCCGCCATCCGCTACGGCATCGGCGTGGGGCGGGAGGGCATGGCCTGGGCCGGCACGGCAACCATCAAGCGCAAGGCCGAATGGCCGACCTGGACGCCACCGCAAGAGATGATCGAGCGCCAGCCGGAGACGGCGAAATATGCCGACGGCATGCCCGGCGGCCCCCGCAACCCGCTCGGCGCCCGCGCGCTCTATCTCTATGAAGGCGGCCGCGACACGCTCTACCGAATCCATGGGACCAGCGAAGAGCGTTCGATCGGGCGGGCGGTGTCTTCCGGCTGCATCCGGCTTCTCAACGTCGATGTAATCGACCTCTATCAGCGCGTTCCGCTCGGGACCGAGGTCGTGGTCCTGGAACACACCGGTGCCGATGTCGCCGCCTGAGCGGGATGAAGAAGAGTGGCCCCCGGTTTTCCGACCGCATCTCGCTCAAAATCGGGAGACAAACGCCAAATCGGGTGGCGAGGCGGGCTCAAGGTGTTTAACGCGCTGTTAACGCCGTTTTGCGCATTCTGTGCGCCATGAGACACGCCGCCATGCCCCTCCAAAACCGCGTCACACCGTTCGGCGAAATCGTTGCGATCGCCGCACGCGGCCTGCTGATGGGCAACCGCGGCGGCCGCTTGCACGATCCTGGCACCAAGCTCCTCTCCGGGCGCCGGTGGCAGTCGATGGCGTGGATTGCCTGCGATCTGCACTACAAGGACCGGCGCCGGGTGATCATGGGCCACGGCTACACCGAGCTGTTCTTTCTGGACGAGGTCACCGCCCTCACCGCCGGCCATCGCCCATGCTACACTTGCCGGCGCGCGCGGGCACTGGCCTTCGCGGAGGCCTGGGCGGAGGCGCACGGCTTACCGCGCCGGCCGCGTGCTGGAGAGATCGACCGCTGCCTGCATCGCGAACGCACGCCGCTCGGCATGCGTCCGCATTTCCTGGAGCCGCTGCCCGACCTTCCCGACGGCAGCATGATCGCCTTGCCCAGCGCGGAAACCGATCCTGACGACCCGGAAGCGATCTGGCAGGCCTGGGCGATCAAGGGCGACCGGCTTCTGCGCTGGGACGGCGACGGCTACAGCGAGGCGCGCGCCCGCCCTGCGTCGGGGCTTGCCTACGCCCTCACGCCTCCCTCGACCATTGCGGCCCTGGCCTCAGGCTATCGTCCCCTCTGGCACCCATCCGCCGAGGCCGCGTAGGGTTCCGTTGCCTGCCTCGTTTCACCTTCGAAACGGAGCGCAAAGCCGCAGATCATCGCATAAGCACATGCTTACGGCGCGGGACATAAGCTTCCTGCCTATCGGCTTTTCCGTCCGTTGCGCGCAACATCTTCTCGTTCGCGTCCGCCGGCCGCGAATGATGAGACCGCAGGCAGGAGACGACAATGGCGGCCGAAACCATTTCCCGTGCACAGCAAGGCGAAACCGAACGGATTTGGGACCCGATCGTTCGCATCACCCATTGGGTAATCGCACTTGCCATCGTTCTGAACGGCCTGATCGACGAGGGCGGCTCTCTCGTCCACATCTGGATCGGCTACGCGGCGCTCGCCATGCTCGTGCTCCGGCTTCTTTGGGGCTTCGTCGGCCCGCAGGAAGCCCGCTTCACCACCTTTCTGCCCTCGATGTCCGGCGCACGCACCCATCTAGGCGACCTGAAGGCCGGGCGCCATCGCCGCTATCGCTCCCACAACCCGCTCGGCTCCTTGATGGTGTATGCGCTTTGGGCGACCTTGGCCGTCATCATCGTCACCGGTTTAATGCAGGAAGGAACACTGTTTCCGCCAACCACCACGGAGGTGAGCGAGAGCCATTCCGTCGCCAGCCAGGCGAGCGAAAGCAGAAGCGTGGAGACCGGCGACCATCGCGACGAGGGCGGAATCGCCAAGGAGATCCACGAAGTAGCCGCCAACCTGATCCTGATCCTGGCCGCACTTCATCTCGGCGGCGTCGTGGTGGAATCCCGCCTGTCGCGCACCAATCTCGCCCGGCAGATGATCACCGGCCGCCGCCCCGTTTAACGCAAGGTCGCGGAACGGCGGGAACCGGTTTTCCGTCCCATCCGGTTCCGCATGGCCTGGAACCGTTCTAACTTGTTAAGTTCGATCATGGTTTTGAATTTGGATCGATTCGATCCCAACCCGATCATGATCGAGGGAGACAGGTGACGGGACAATCGCCACCCGTAGCGGGCAAGCGCCAAGGCGGCCGCGTCACGGCGCTTGCCGCCGTCGTCGTTCTTCAGGCGCTGTGCGCGGTCTTCTTCGTGGCCGACGTGGTCGGCGACATCGACCGCAGCGGCATGGACATTCACACGGTGTTCGAGGCGGCCGTGTCCGTTGCGCTTGCGCTCGGCGTGATCTTCGGCGGCCTGGAGATGCGACGCACGCTGGAAAAGACCCGCCGCGCCGAAGCGGCCCTGTCGGTCGCCTCCGGTGCCTTTTCCGAGCTCGTTGCGGCCTATTTCGAGCGCTGGGGCCTGACGCCCGCCGAAAGCGAAGTCGCGCTGTTGGCCATCAAGGGCTTCGATACCGGCGAGATCGCCGAGATCCGGGGCGCCGCGGGCGGCACCGTGCGTGCCCAGCTCGCGCGGATCTACGCCAAGGCCGACGTCGCCAACCGCACCCAACTCCTGAGCATCTTCATCGAAGACCTACTGGCCGGCCCGGTCGGCGGCGACAGCGCCCCCGCACCGGGCCAACGGCGGTCAGATCCGCCAAACTGATCTCACGCCGCGATCGGCTCGAGCGCCTCGAAGCTCGCGACGACATGGTCGTAGAAGGCGTCCACCACAGGGTTCGCGTCGGCACCGCGCAACAGCCCGATATCGAACGACGACAGCGCCGGTAGGCCTTCCGCCGAGCCCAGCAAGCGGAAACCGCGCCCCGCCATCCGCAGCGGCATGGCGGTAATCGCGAGCCCCTGCCGCACCACCATGGAAAGCGCCACCGCATTGGTTCCGGAATAGGCGATCCGGTAGGGAATTCCGGCCCCTTCCAACGATTCCAGCGTGATCTTGCGCCAGGTGCAGCCGGGTTGCCACACCGCCAGCGGCAACGGCGACGCCTTCTCCGACTCGCATCCCTCCGCCGCGACCCACTGCAGCTGCTCGCGATGCACGATGCGCGCGCGCGGATCCGGCCGCATCATGGTAATCAGCGCAATATCGAGTTCGCCCTCGTCGAGGGAGCGGATCAGAAACTCGCTGGAACGGCAGTCCAGAGAGACCTCGACGGTGGGATGGGTGCGCGCGAAACGGCCGAAGATCTCCGGCAGATAGGTCTCGGCATAGTCGTCCGGCGTGCCGATCCGGATCCGACCCGAAATCGCCGGACGATGGAAACGGCCGACCGCCTCGTCGTTGAGCCGCACGATCCGGATCGCATAGTCCAACAGCTCGCGGCCCGGCGTCGTGAGCTCGTTCTTGCGGCCGCGCTTCTCAAACAGCTCGACGCCGACAATCTCTTCCAACCGGCGCATCTGCACGCTGACGGTCGACTGGGTCTTGTTCAGGCGCTGGCCGGCTTCGGCATAGCTGGGGGCCTCCGCGACCACCATGAACGTCCTGAGGATGTCCGGATCCAGGCTACGCATGCGCCTCACCTCCATCGATCGATAATCATCATGCTTTAGACTACAAATATTCGTTTGTGCGATCAATACCCATTGTCACATGATCAATCACGATGAATGTTGGAATATGCATGGAGATTTCCGATGCGACTGATGATCGATATGACAGTGGAAGAGAGCGCCGATCGGATCTGGGCCCTTCGCACGGCCAGCGCGCGGATTTGGACGGCCTTGACCCGGCTTTGGCCTCGGCCGCGCCCCACGGCTGCGCACGAGCTGGGGCGCTTGCCGGATTATCTGATCGACGACCTCGGACTGACCTGGAGCGAACTTGCCGCCATGCGCGGCCAACCGCGCCGCCCGGCCTGGGTTGCCTATCCCATTGCCACTTCGGGCACGGCCAAGTTGTCGAGCGAGGAGACGATATGCTCCACCAGCGCGTCGACCAGCGGCGAATGCTCGTACCAGGACTTCGCCAGCGCGATCTCGCACATTGGCAGGCGCGGAAAGCCCTCCGCCTCGGAAAGGACGCGCATTCCCGGACGGATCGCCGACTCCGGCAACACGGAGACGGCCAGACCGGCGAGGACGGCGGCCCCGACGGCGGTTGAGTTCCAGCTTGCAAAGAGCACTTTGTGACGCCGCCCGACAGCTTCCAAGGCGGAGATGGCCGCCCCGCGCCAATCGCAGGTGGGACGGCCCAGGGCCAAGGGCAGCGTCGCTTCGTCGTGCACGCAGTGGCGCGCGGACGTCACCCACAAGAGCGGCTCGCGCCGCACCACCTCGCCCAACAGCGGCCTGCGGTCCGGCACGTGCGTGACGATCGCCACGTCGAGCTCGTGCAGGCGGATGGCGTCGGCCAATAGCGGCGTCGGCGCGCACACCACCGTCACTTCCGCCCGCGGGTAGGAGCGCGAAAACCGCGCCAGAATCTCCGGCAGGAACCGATCGGCATAGTCGTCCGGCGTTCCCAGCCGAACCCCGCCGACCAGCTCGGTATCGTCGAAGGCCGACAGCGTCTCGTCGTTCAGCTTCAGAAGACGCCGCGCATAACTGAGAAGCCGCTCGCCTTCATCGGTCAGCCGCGACTGGCGGCCGTTACGAACGAAGATCGGCTTGCCGATCCGCTCCTCCAGCCGGCGCATCTGCATGGACACCGCCGACTGCGTCTTGTGCACGGCTTCGGCGGCCCGCGTGAAACTCCCGGTTTCCGCGATCGCCACGAAGGTCCGCATCTGGTCAAGGTCGAGCACGGAGGCCACGGCCCGCTCCATCATCATTATTGATCAATTCCATGAAGTATATTCGCTAGACTGATGAATAGGAAGAGCGCATCCAAGAGCGGCGTCTCCGATTGCGACCCAACGGGGACGATTCGTAAACGGCCGAAGCATTGCCGCCCCCGTCGATGCGAGGAGTGCGTCTCCTCCTTCGCGAGCTCCGACGACGGAGCGCTGTCGGGTGACGGCTAGCGGTTGTCAGGACGCGCAAACGCCCTGCCGACCCAGCAACGGGAAGAGGTGAAGTGTGATGCGCTCGGCGACCGGAGCAACCGGTGCCGACGGATCAGAAGGAAGAAGATGATGTCGATCCATTCGGAGTTTCGGTCCCCGCTCTCGCTCAGAGGGCTCCTTGCGCGCACCGGTGCCGCCGCTGCCGCGTTCTACAAGGCCTATCGCGGTCGGCGCGCCCTGTGCACGCTGATCGAGGCCGACGAGCGCATGCTGCACGATATCGGTGTCACCCGTGACGACGTGCGCTGGGCGCTCGATACGCGGCTGCCGCAGGACCCGTCCGCCTATCTCAGGCTGCGCGCGGTCACGCGCCGGGCAGAGGAGCGGGCACGCGCCCGCAAGGCCGTAGCCGATGGCGCCGCCGCCTCCGAGGATGGACAATCCGCCAAAACCGACGCCTGCTGCTGACAGGCTCGGGGCCATTTCCAGGCGAACCGGTTTCCTCTTCGCCTGGAAATCCGGCGCGAGCGCGCCGGTTCTTGTGGGCCGCAGCCGCGCGCAAAGCGGACCGGTAGGAGCGATAAGAGTCTTAGGCGCATTTCCGAACGGCGAACCGGTTCCCACTTCGCCTGGAAATGCTTTACTTCCTCTCGCTCGACGTCCCCGTCGGAAACGGCATGAACTGATCGAACAGCGATTGGTAGGTGGCGAAATCCGGGAAAGACGCGAAGGATGCCGGTGCAAGCGTTGCGCCGGCGTCCACCGACGGCGGTTTTCCGCCCATGAAGCCTTCCGTGAAGGCCGACATGGCATCGAGCCACGGATTGTAGGTAACCGGCGTGCGACGGCCGGAGCGTCCCCGCGCATAGCCCCGCAAGAACGCCACCATCAGATCGCCGGCGGTACCCATCTGGTTCTTGCGATCGAGCGAAGTCGCAAGATCAGCCGCAACGGCGGGAAACAGGGTGTGCACCACTTCCGCGCCGAGCCCGCTCGACCGCGCCGCCTGATCCATCACCGCCCGGGCCAGATCGTCCCGGCCGAAAAAGACCCGGGTCAATCTTTCGCGATCATCCTCGAAACGGCCGGCCGGTAGAGCGTTCTTGATCGCGGATTTCAACCGTTCCGGGTCGGCGGAGGCCCGCTGATAGGCGATCGCGAAAGCCGGCAGCAACGCCATGATCGCGCGGCTGGTCTCGGCCGTGGAAAGGTCGAGTTTATCGGCCATTTCGGCAATCGCCGAACCCGCCTTGGCAAAAGCTGCGAAATCAAGATTGGGAACCATCGGCGCATCCGACGCGAAACTGACTTGAGTGAACCATCCCGCAGTCGCGCCCTCCCGTCAAATCTAGACCGCGTCGAAAGAGGTTGCGACAAGTCGAATTGGCCATTGAGAGCCATTGACCGTTCGGGTCGAACGGATCATATATGCGGCGTTCGTGATTTCATGCTGCCTTGCTGTGTTGGCTCAAGAACGGCCTCTCCCAAGACTAAGCTGAACTCGAATAATGCCCGGCACGATGGGCGTGCTAGGCTGCGCGTTCGCGCGCTCGAAATGGAGGCCAACATGGCTATCGGTACCGTCAAATTCTTCAACCACACCCGTGGCTTCGGCTTTATCACCCCGAGCGAGGGCGGCCCGGACGTGTTCGTCCACGCCACCGCCGTGGAGCGGGCCGGCATGGCTCCGCTGCAGGAAGGCCAGCAGATCAGCTACGAGGTCGCTCAGGACCGTCGTTCGGGCAAGAACGCGGCGACCAACCTCGCCGACGCCTGATCACAGTCCAACGACTGTCGAAATGAGAAAGCCCGGCTTCGGCCGGGCTTTTTTGTTTCTGCCTGCGTGGTGACCGCTTCGAGACGCCACTCACCGTTCCCGAGACG
Source organism: Amorphus sp. 3PC139-8 (assembly GCF_040750475.1). Classification (NCBI taxonomy): domain Bacteria; kingdom Pseudomonadati; phylum Pseudomonadota; class Alphaproteobacteria; order Hyphomicrobiales; family Amorphaceae; genus Amorphus; species Amorphus sp. 3PC139-8. Next base: position 24,035 of record NZ_JABJVY010000032.1, read on the forward strand.
ACGGCGAAGCCGACGCAGGATCATGCGCCGGCGCTTGGTTTCGATGCAAATCCAGACGGAAAACCGGTTTCCACTTTTCCTGGATTTGCGGAACCAGCGGACGACGGTCCGCCGCCCGGTCAGGGCGCGCCCGCGCAGCGGCGAGCGAAGCGAACTCGCCTGAGCGAAAACGATTCTATCTCCGCAAATCCGGACGGAAAACCGGTTCCCACTTTTCCTGGATTTGCGGAACCAGCGGACGACGGTCCGCCGCCCGGTCAGGGCGCGCCCGCGCAGCGGCGAGCGAAGCGAACTCGCCTGAGCGAAAACGATTCTATCTCCGCAAATCCGGACGGAAAACCGGTTCCCACTTTTCCTGGATTTGCTCGCTAAAACGCGTATTCAGCGAACAGTCGATCGAGATCACCGCCCCACGGCCCGTGATACTGATCAAGCATGCGTTCCGCCATGGTCCGGCCGGCCGCCAGCACCTCTTCGGCCGGAGCGAGATATTGGGTCTCGTCGCTGTCGGAGGAATTGGTGCGGGCACGCCGGCGCAATCCCTCCCGCGCGAGTGCGACCACCTCGCGCGCGACCTCGATCACCGGCCGGCCTGCAACCGACGCCTTGAGGCCGTCGCGAGGAACCGCGTCGCGCACCGCCTGACGCTCCTCCGCGCTCCACTCCTTGACCAGGTCCCAGGCCTGATCGAGGACGCCTGAATCGTAAAGAAGCCCGACCCAGAGCGCCGGCACCGCACAGATGCGCCGCCAGGGGCCGCCGTCGGCCCCGCGCATCTCGATGAAACGCTTCAGTCGCACCTCGGGAAAGATCGTGGAGAGGTGATTGGTCCAATCGCCCATGGTCGGCCGCTCGCCCGGCAGCATGGGCAGCTTCCCCTCCATGAAGGTGCGGAAGGTGTAGCCGGTGGCGTCGATATAGGAGCCGCCACGCTTGACGAAATACATCGGCACGTCGAGGCACCATTCCACATAGGCCTCGTAGCTGAACCCGTCGTCGAAGGCGAACGGCAGCATGCCGGTGCGGTCGGCGTCGGTGTCTCGCCAAATCTCCGAGCGGTAGGAGAGATAGCCGTTCGGCTTCCCCTCCAGGAACGGAGAGTTGGCAAACAGCGCCGTGGCGATCGGTTGCAGCGCGAGGCCGACCCGCATCTTCTTCACCATGTCGGCTTCGCTCGAATAGTCGAGATTCACCTGGATGGTGGCCGTGCGATACATCATGTCGAGGCCGCGGGTGCCGACCTTCGGCATGTAGTTGGTCATGATCTCGTAGCGCTGTTTCGGCATCTGCGGCATCTCGGCGAGCGCCCAGGTGGGCGCCACGCCGACGCCGAGAAAGCCGAGGCCCAGCGGCTCGGCGATCTGGCGCACCTGCGCAAGGTGCGCGTTCGCCTCCCGGCAGGTCTGATGCAGCGTCTCCAGCGGGGCGCCGGACAGCTCGAACTGCCCGCCCGGCTCCAGGCTGATCGCCCCGCCACCGATCGGATCGACGAGGCCGATGATCGCCTCCCCGTCCATGATCGGCTCCCAGCCGAGAAGCGCCTCCATGCCGCGCAGAAGCTGCGCGATTCCGGATGGGCCCTCATAGGGGGCGGGCTTCAGCGTGTCGCGCAGAAAGCCGAATTTTTCATGCTCTGTCCCGATGCGAAAATCATCGGGTTCGGTTTCACCGCCCGCAATCCACGCGACCAATGCGTCGCGAGTTTCGATCGGCGTCTCGTCAGTGGTGTCACGCGCCATTAGGAATTCCGGCGAAAGGGTCTGTTTGCGCGGGACATTAGCCCTCGGTCCACCGGGAGACAAACGAGTTCTCGCGCACGAAAACGCGATGAAATCGCATAGGTCTCTTCCAGGAGTTAGCGCCAATCGCCGATTGCGGCCTGAACGACGGCAAGCGCGGCCACCGCAGCCGTGTCGGCGCGCAGGATGCGCGGACCGAGCGAAATCGCGGTGACGGCGTCATGGGAGAGCAACAGCGCGCGCTCCTCCTGCGAGAATCCGCCCTCCGGCCCGATCAGGAGAGCAAGCGGTCCCCGACCGAGTCGCGCAAGCGTGTCCAGCGGGCTTTCGACCGCGGCACATTCGTCGCAAACGATCAGGCGCCGCCCCGCCCGTTCCTGCCCCCAGCCGTCGAGCAGTCGATCCAACCGAACCGACTCACACACCTCGGGCACGGCGATGACGCCGCACTGCTCGGCTGCCTCGATCACGTTCGCCCGCATGCGCTCCAGATTGATCCGGCTCGCCTGGGTGTGCTGGGTGAACACCGGCTGGAACCGGCCCGCCCCCATCTCCACCGCTTTCTGCACCATATAGTCCAGCCGGGCATGCTTCAGCGGCGCGAATAGATAGTCGAGGTCGCAAAGCGGCTCCTGAGGCCTGACCTGTTCCTCGGCGACGATCCGGCCGGCCTTTTTGCCGAGTTCGGCGATCCGTCCGCGCCACTCCCCCTCGCACCCGTTGAAGAGCAAGATCTCGGCGCCCTCGCCCAACCGCATCACATTCTTCAGATAGTTGATGCGCGCGGCATCGAGCGCGACGTCACCGTCCACAGACAGCGGAGCATCTACATAAAGGCGCGGCGTGGTGAAGGCGTAGCGGGCCATGGCGAAAGCGTAACGAGCGCGGTTTTCGGAGGGGACCTGTCCCTCCCTCATAGAACCCGGCGGGTGGTCCGTGCAACGCGAAGACGCCGAATGCGGCAATCGTCTCGGAGGATTTGCCGACGAGGCAGCCGTACGCCTATGATCCCGCCCCGCGCTCCTCCACGATGACAAAGCGAATTTAATGGCCGACCGCCCCGCCCCCGCAGCCTCCAACGCCGGCGAATTCACCGTCTCGGAGATCTCCGGCGCCCTGAAGCGGACCGTCGAAGACGCCTTCGGCTATGTGCGCGTGCGCGGCGAAGTTTCCGGCTACCGCGGCCCGCATTCCTCCGGTCACTGCTATTTCTCGCTCAAGGACGAGCGCGCCCGGCTGGAAGCGGTGGTCTGGCGCGGCGTGTTCGGCAAGCTGAAGTTCAAGCCGGAAGAGGGCATGGAGGTGATCGCCACCGGGCGAATCACCACCTTCCCAGGCGCGTCGAAATATCAGATCGTCATTGAGTCGCTCGAGCCGGCCGGCGCCGGCGCGCTGATGGCGCTTCTGGAGGCCCGGCGCAAAGCGCTGGCGGCAGAAGGCTTGTTCGATGCCGAGCGAAAGGTGCGGCCGCCCTTTCTGCCCCGCGTTATCGGTGTCGTCACTTCGCCAACCGGCGCGGTCATCCGCGACATTCTCCACCGTCTCACCGACCGCTTTCCGGTGCACGTGCTGGTCTGGCCGGTCCGGGTGCAGGGCGAGGAATCCGCCGGCGAAGTCGCCACCGCGATCGCGGGCTTCAACCGGCTCGCGCCCGGCGGCGCGATTCCCCGGCCCGACGTTTTGATCGTGGCGCGCGGCGGCGGCAGCCTGGAGGATCTCTGGGGCTTCAACGACGAGAAGGTCGTGCGCGCCGTCGCCGCCTCGACGATCCCGGTCGTCTCCGCCGTCGGCCACGAGACCGACACCACGCTGATCGACTTCGTCGCCGACGTCCGCGCGCCGACGCCGACGGCGGCTGCGGAACTCGCGGTCCCGGTGCGCTCCGAACTGATCGCGATCGTCGACGATCGAGCCCGACGCCTTGCCGCCGCCGAGCGTCGCCATCTCGAAACCCGCAAGTCGGAAATCCGCGCGCTTGCCCGCGCGCTGCCAGCTCCGTTGGACCTGGTCGCGCCGGCCCGGCAACGCTTCGACCTGTCGACTGCGCACTTGCGCCATGCGTTGACGCGCGCAACCGCGATCCACCGCCGCCGCCTCGACGGCGCCGGTGCCCGGCTCAGGCCGACGGTGCTGGAGCTCGCCACCAAACGCGCCCAGCGCACCATCTCCGATCTCGGCTTGCGCGCCGCACAGCGGCTGCGCATCGAAACCCAGCGCGCGCGCCGCCAGTTCGATCAGTCCGGTGCCCGGCTGACCCCGCAAATTCTGCTTAGGGCCACGTCCACACAGCGCAAGCAGCTCGACGAGGCCGGCCGCCGATTCGAACCGTCCTATCGCCGCATCCTGGCCGCCCGCCGCGACCGGCTCGACGCCGCCTGGAAGCTGATCGAAGCGCTGTCCCACCAGGGCGTTCTGGCGCGCGGCTTCGTGCTGGTGCGCGATCCGAACGGCAAGGCGCTGACGCGGGCGGCCATGGTCACGGCCGGAGAGACGCTGCGCCTGACCTTTGCCGACGACGACGTCACCGCCGTTGCCGCCGGCACCGCAGCTCCCCGGCCGCAGCCCAAGCCACGGCGGCCATCGTCCGGTTCGGGCTCGGATCCCGGCGACCAAGGCCAACTTCTCTAGGTCATGGACTTGGTTGATCGGCGTCAAGGCACCCGTCACGCTCTGGCCCTACAGCACCTTAGAGCTTAAAGGGGATTGGGGGTTTATCGCTTTCGCATCGCACTCGGCGCATCTTATCTTTCGACCGATCCTTGCTTGCGCGAAACGTGGCGGATCCCCGCGCGGTTCGAATAGAACCTAATCACGTTTCGTCGTTCCGGGTCGCGCCGACCCGCACTCATCGTGATCCAGGCGAACGGAAACGGACAGGAGGCCGTCCATGCAGATTAAAGATATCGTCGTCGTTACCGACCTCTCCGGCGAGCAGAGCCCTGCCCGTCTGGCCGTCGATCTGGCGACGCGCACCAATGCCCACGTGACCGGCATGGCACCCGTTCTGGAGCCGATCACGCCGGCTTATCTCGCCGGGCCGCTTCCCGCCGACATTCTGGAACAGGCCCGCTCCGCCGCCGTCGAGGTTGCCGACAAGTCGCTTGCCGCCTTCAACGAGCTCGTTCGGGTTCAGGGCATCAGCGGCGAATCCGCCCGGTTCCACCTGATCGAAGGCGCCGCCTCCGGGCTGGTCAACCGCGTGCGCCTGTCCGACCTCGCCGTGATCGGTCAGGACAAGCCGGATTCCACCGAGCCCGGCCGCGCCACGCTGATCGAAGCGCTTCTGTTCGAAACCGGCGTGCCGCTGATGGTGGTACCCTACATCACCCGTGGCGGCTTCCAGGCCAAGCACCTGATGATCGCCTGGGACGGCAGCGTCACCGCCGCCCGCGCCGTTCATGCCGCGCTGCCGCTGATGCCGCTCGCTGAGAAGATCACCGTGGTGATCGTGGACGGCGATCGCACCTTGTCCGGCGAGCCGGGCGCCGACGTCGCGCTTTACCTGTCGCGCCACGGCCTCAACGTCTCGATCGACCATGTGCCCGCGCCATCCGGCGATGTGGCGGCCGCGCTGTTGAACTACATTTCCGATAGCGGCATCGACATGGCGGTGATGGGGGGCTACGGCCACAGCCGGTTCCGCGAATTCGTGGTCGGCGGTGCCACTCGCGGTATGCTGGAATCGATGACGATCCCGGTGGTGATGGCCCATTAGTGGACGCCGGACGCGCTGCGGCGGGCGCACAAAACGCCCGCCGCCGGCGATAATTTCGGGTGTCATCGTCCCGAAATCGTTTTAAAAGTTGCGTTGAGTTGAGAGCGGGATGCGGGCGGAAACCTGCCCCGCTTTTTTCATCCCGATCTCCCTCCTCCGGGCTCCGGAGGCGATGTCCTGGTCGCACGGGAGAGACCGATGACGATCCTCAATCTGGACGCCCTGTTCCGGCCCGGCTCGATCGCCCTCGTGGGGCCGAACCGCCTCGCTTCCGGCCAATGCGAGCTGCTGGCCGCACGGGTCGCCGCCTCGCGCAAAGGCGCTCGCAAATGGGCGCTCGGGATCGACACCCCCATCGACGGCTTCGAGCCCGGCGACCTGGGCGACGCCTCCGCAACACCCGACCTTGCCGTCTATCTCGGTGGCGCCGACGACGCCGTTGCCACGATCGCGGCCCTGGCGGAGGCCGGAACGCGCGCAGTCATCGCCGCGTCGGCGAGCTATGACGCCTGGCCGGACGAGGTGGTCGCCGCCGCCCTTGCCGCTGGCCGCAATCGGCGGCTGCGCCTGATCGGTCCGGGCAGCATTGGCGTGCGCGTTCCCGGCGAAGGGCTCGACGCCTCGCTGATGGCCCACGACGCCCGGCCGGGCGATCTCGCCCTGGTCGCCCGCTCCGGCGCGATGGTGAACGCGACCCTTGCCTGGGCCGAAAGCCACGGGCTCGGCTTTTCCGGCGTGGTTTCTCTCGGTCAGAAAGCGGATGTCGACGTAGGCGACCTGTTGGACTGGTTTGCCTCCGACGGCCGCAGCCGCGCGATCGTCGTGCACATGGAGACCATCAGCGAGCCGCGCAAATTCATGTCGGCCGCCCGGGCCGCTGCCCGCACCAAGCCCGTCGTAGTGGTGCGCTCCGGAGTGACCCGCGATCCCCTCCGGCCCACCGACACCCTCTGCGACCGACTTGCGCCGAGCGATCGCATCTACGACGCGGCCTTCGCCCGCGCCGGGCTGGTGCGCGTGTTCGACATCGACGAGGTCCTGGAAGCCGCGGAGACCGTGAGCCGATTCCGCGCGCCCGCCGGCAGCCGCCTCGCCGTGGTCGCAAACGGTCGGAGCCTGGCCTCGATCACGGCGGACCGGCTCGCCGCCCGCGACGGCCAGCTCGCGGCCCCAAGCGAGGAGACCTGCGCCACGCTGGCGCCGCTGGTGCGCCGCTATGTCGAGCCCGGCAATCCGGCGGTGCTGGAGGACGACGCCGCGCCGCAGACCTTCGCCGCCGCCATTGCCGCGTTGCTCGCCGACCGCGGCGCCGACGGCGTGCTGGTGGCCGCGGCGCCGACCGCCTTCTCCCCGATTTCCGCCCTGGTGGATGTGCTGATCGAGGCCGCCCGCACCCACAAGCGCCAGGCGATCCGGCCCAAGCCGATTCTGGCCGTGCTTCTGGATCTTGAGCCGGCGGAGGAACGCCGCCTTGGCGAAGCGGGCATTCTGGTGCGCAATTCGCCAGGCGCGGCGGTGCGCTCCTTCCTGCACCTGGTCGGCTATGGCCGGGGCCAGGAACAGTTGATGTCGACGCCGCCGGCGGGTCCCGAGGGCGCAGCCCGCGCCCGCGATGCCGTGCGCGGCATCCTCGATCGCGCATTTGCCGATGGCCGGACCCGGCTGAAGAGCTCCGACGGCCACAGCCTGCTGCGCGCGTTCGGGATTGAAACCCTGAACCGGCTGCGCGCCGAGACGGCCGGCGAGGCACGGGCCGCCGCCGCGACGCTGCTGGCCGACACTCCGTTCTGCCGGATCGGACCGGAAACCGACGGTCCCGCCAACCAACCGCTTGCCGTGGAGGTTGCCAGTGCGGCCGGCGCGGAACGGCTCGCCTCGTTCATCCTGTCCGGAGGCGCGGCCTCGGCGACAACGCCGGTGCCCGAGGCGGTCGTGCTGGAGCCGGCGCTTCCTCATGACGGGGCAACGGCCCTGATTGCCGGCATTGTCGACGATGCCGCATTCGGCCCCGCCCTCGTGCTCGCCCACGCCGGCGCCTCCGCGGCGACCGCTCCGGTCGCGACCGCCCTGCCCCCGCTCGACCTTCGGCTCGCCGATGAAATGCGTGCCACCCTCTGCCTCGAGCTGGAGGGCAGCCCCGACGATCCCGCCACCGATCGGGGCGCGCTCTGCCTGTTTCTGGTCCAGCTTGCCCAGCTCGCCGTCGAATGTCCCGAGGTCCGAGCCGTGGACATCGACCCGCTGATCGTCGGCAGCGGTCACGCCCGGGCGGGGACGGCACGGGTCCATATCGCCCCCGGCGGCGACGGGCCTGGACGGCTCGGCCACCCCCGGCTTGCCATCCGCCCCTATCCGACCGAATGGCAGCGCGAGCTGACCTTGCGCGATGGGCGCACGCTGGAAATTCATCCCATCCGCCCGGAGGACGAGCCGGAATACAAAGCCTTCCTGGAATCGATCGATCAGGAGGATTTGCGCCTGCGCTTCTTCGCGCCTCTGCGCCATATCGGGCACGCCATGCTCGCCCGCCTCACCCAGCTCGACTATGCCCGCGCGATCGCCTTCGTGGCAAAGGATCCAGTAACGGGCGCGATCCAGGGCTCCGTGCGTCTGCATGCCGACCCAGACCACCGGGTCGGCGAATATGCGATCCTTCTGCGCTCGGAACAGAAAGGCAAAGGCCTCGGCTGGGCCTTGATGAGCCTGATCATCGAATATGCGCGGGCCGACGGGCTGGACGAGATCGTCGGCGAGGTATTGCGGGAAAACACCACAATGCTGGCACTTTGCGAAGCCTTGGGCTTCACCATGAAGCGCGTTCCCGACGACGAGGGTCTGGTGGAGGTCCACCTGCCTGTCGCGACCACGACGCTCGGTTTCCACGCCGATCTGCGCAAGCCGCACGTGTAGCGCCGTTGCGGCCGTGTCCGCCGACCGCGAGGCATTCTCCCTCCCCACCTCGTTTCAAGCAAAACCACTGTCGTCCAACTCTGGGATTCTTCTATGGTACACCTCGCTGAGATTCAGGGAGGATGCACATGAAGCGGCTGCGCTCGGACGTCACCAAGATCGGCCTCGACAGAACGCCCCACCGGGCTTTCATGCGAGCGATGGGGCTCGACGACGACGCGATCGCCAAGCCGATGGTCGGCATCGTTTCCATGAAGGGCGAGCAGACGCCCTGCAACATGACCCACGGCTTCCAGGTCGACGCCGCCAAGGCGGGCGTGGAGGAGGCCGGCGGCACGCCGCGCGAATTCACCACCATTAGCGTGTCCGACGGCGTCGGCATGAACCACGAGGGCATGAAATTCTCGCTGGTCTCGCGCGAGCTGATCGCCGACTCCATCGAGGCCGTCGTCCACGGCCATGCCTATGACGCGCTAATCGGCTTCGGCGGCTGCGACAAGACGCTGCCGGGCGTGCTGATGGGCATCGTGCGCTGCAACGTGCCGGGCATCTTTCTGTTCGGCGGGGCAGCACTCCCCGGCCGGTTCGACGGCAAGGACGTCTCGGTACTGGACGCCTACGAGGCGGTTGGCGCAGTCCAGACCGGGCGCATGAGCGAGGCCGAGCTCGCCCGGCTGGAGCGGGTCTGCAAGCCGACGATCGGCGCCTGCGCCGGCCAGTTCACGGCAAACACCATGGCGATGGTGTCGGAAGCGCTCGGCCTCTCCTTCCCCAACGTTTCCATGATCCCTGGCGTCTATTCCGAGCGCGCCGCCAAAGCCCAGGCCGCCGGCCGGCTCGTCATGGAGATGCTGTCGCGTGGCGGCCCGCTGCCGCGCGAGATCCTGACCCGCGCCTCGCTGGAGAACGGTGCCGCGATCGTGGCGGCGACCGGAGGGTCGACCAACGCCGCGCTGCATCTGCCGGCAATCGCCAACGAGGCCGGCATCCGCTTCGACATCGACGACGTGCAGGCCGTGTTCGCCCGCACCCCGCTGATCGGCGACCTCCGCCCCGGCGGCCGCTTTCACGCCAAGGACGTGCACGAGATCGGCGGCACGGCGGTCGTTATCCGTGCCCTGATCGAAAGCGGCCACATCGACGGCTCGACCCTGACGGTGACCGGCCAGAGCCTGGCGGAGACTTATGGCGCCGCGCCGGCGCCCGACGGCACCGTGATCCACTCGCCAGCGACCCCGATCAGCCCGGACGGCGGCGTCGTCATCCTGAAGGGCTCGCTGGCACCGGACGGGGCGTTTCTCAAGGTCGCCGGCATGAAGACCTTGACCTTCGAGGGCAAGGCGCGCGTGTTCGAGAGCGAGGACGACTGCGCCAAGGCCGTGTCGGCACGGGAATATGCTGCCGGCGACGTGCTGATCATCCGCAACGAGGGGCCCGTCGGCGGACCCGGCATGCGCGAGATGCTGGGCGTGACCGCGCTGATCTACGGCCAGGAGATGGGCGAGAAGGTCGCGCTCATCACCGACGGGCGCTTTTCCGGCGCGACCCGGGGTATGTGCATCGGCTACGTCGCCCCGGAAGCCGCCGTCGGTGGCCCACTCGCCTTGGTTGAGAACGGCGACACCGTGCGCATCGACGCCAAGACGCTCCGGATCGACCTTTTGATCGACGACACGGAAATGGCACGCCGCCGCGCCGCCTGGACGCGCAGAGCTCCGAACCACCGCGCCGGCGCGCTCGGCAAATACGCCAAGCTGGTCGGCCAGGCCAACACCGGCGCCGTCACCCACGAGGGCCCGGCAAACTGGCCGGATCTCACGGCGGAGTGAGGGGAGGCGCACAAGCCTCACAAGGTCTCCGCTCATGCCGGCGAAGGCCGGCGGCATCCAGGGCCAAGGACCGCCACGCCGGAGTGGCTTGCCCTGGACTCCGGCTTTCGCCGGAGTGAGCGGTGTAAAGAGCGCGTATTCCAATCTAAGCTCACTCTTCGGCTGCCGGCTAACCGCAGAGTGCCTCAAATGTCCGATGCCAACCTCGGAACTCAGTGGGCGCATGTCCGCGCCACACGCTATTCGAAAACACCCCCGCCCGAGGACTGGCCGAGCGGAGTAATGCCGATTTCGCTTGAAGGACTGTCGCTGCTTGGCTTGGACCCGAAGACCAACCGCCTTTACTGGGACGGCAAAGAACTGCAGATCAAACGCAGGCTGGACTGGCCAGAAAGAATCCTGGCAGCAATAGTCGCGCTTTCGGGCCTAACTCTGGCTGTCATTGAAATTGGGCGTGTCGCAAAATGGTGGACCTAATGCTCAGGCAAATTTCAAGACGTGCGGAGCAGATCGCTGCAGCCGACGCGATCATGGCTGGCGTTCGCGGGGGCGAAATCGCAACGGTTTCCGATGCCGAAGCCGAAATTCTACTCTCGGCCCAGACTGCGCTTGCCGGCTGGCGCAAGGTTCGCGGCCTGACACAAGCCGCCCTCGCTGCCGAGGCCGGTATCAGCCAGAATTATCTGTCCGATCTGGAACGCGGAAAGCGTTCGGGGACCACTGATGTTCTGGGTCGGCTCGCCCGTGTGCTTCGCGTGCGTGTCGACGATCTGATCGACGAATGACAGGTCGCGGCGCCCGAGCGGCGGTCCTACATCAAGACTCCCGGTAAGGAGCCCCCATGCCCCATAAGCGCGCATTGATCACGGCTTCGGCCTCCGGCATCGGCGCGGCGACGGCCCGCGCACTGGCGCGTGAGGGCTACGAGGTCATCGTCTCCGACATCAATACGGCCGCCGGCGAGGCGGTGGCGGCGGAGGTCGGCGGCCGGTTCGTCCCCTGCGACCTGACCAAGGCGGACGAGATCGAGGCGCTGATTTCCGAGGCAGGCCCGCTCGGCGTTTTGGTGAACAATGGCGGTGTCTCCGGCCCGACCGCTCCGGTACCGGCGATCTCGCCGGACGAGTGGGCCGACACCTTCGCCGTCAACATCACCGCGATGTTTCTGACTTGCCGGCTGGTGGTGCCGCAGATGGCCCGCGACGGCGGCGGCACAATCGTCAATCTCTCTTCCGTCGCCGGCAAGATCGGCTACCCCAACCGCTCGCCCTATGCCGCCTCCAAATGGGCGGTGCTCGGCTTTACGGCGTCGCTTGCCCGGGAGGTCGCGACCGACGGCATCCGCGTCAACGCGCTGATGCCCGGCTCCGTACGCGGCCCGCGCATCGAAGCGGTGATTGCAGCCTATGCGGAGAAGAATGGCGTTTCGATCGCAGACGCCGAAGCGCACTATCTCGGCCGGCAGGCGACCAAAGCCTTCGTCGAGCCGGAGGAGGTCGCCGCGACGGTGGCCTTCCTCGCCTCCGACGCCGCCCGATCGATCAACGGCGCCTTCCTGCCGATCGACGGCGCGTTCGACTAGACCCGTTCCGCTTTTCACGGGATCGCGGAGCGGGTCTCAATTCTTGTTTCGACGCGTTTCCCGGAAAAGTGCTCTCGCGGGTTTCCGTCCGGGATTTGCGGCTAGTTTACCTGCCGCGTTTCCGGACGGCGAACCGGTACCCACTTCGCCTGGAAACGCTCTACCGGATCCGGTTGTAGACCTCGGTGAAACCCGACAGAGACATCGGCACCTGAACCTTCTGGCGCGCCATGGTCTCCAGCGTGATGTTGAGCTTCAGGCCCTTGAACATCGCCTCGAGCAGCCCGTTCGACACCGGCATGCGGGCATAGCAGCCCGACTGATCGCAGGTCTGGTAGTCGATCTTGGCGGCGTCGCGTCCGTCGATGTCCATGGCGACACCGGCCGGCAGGAAGAGCTGCAGCGGGGTGCGCACGGTCATCATCGGCTCGCGCGAATTGCCGGAAACGCCGATCGTCACCAGCAGCAGAAGCTGCCCCGTCTCCGTTACCACGGCGCGTTGTTCGATCTGGCAGTCCGGCGCGGCTTCGCGCGAGTTGGAGCTGCACCGGGTCGACCAGGGCGGGCCGTTCTGCGCCTGGTCGCCACCGCCCTGGCCCTGGGCCTGGGCATTGTCCTGCGCCGCCGCCGGAAGCGCCGTGGCTAACATCAAAGCCACCACGAGCCCGAAGATCCGCCCGGCCCAGCTTTTCAACGCCCCCGCGTCTGTGCCGATCGCCTTCATTTCACTGGTTTTCGTCAAAGCCCCTACTCCTGTTATCGTGGCCAATCTACAGTCCCACGATCCACATTGCGGGGCATCAATGCCGCCTGAAAGCCCTGAACGCAAGCGATCGCGCCAGCGGGGAAACCCGAAAGCCCGAGCCGCTAAATGACGTCAGTTCATGAGCGACGGCGCGAACAGGATCAGGCCCGGCCACAGGATCGCGACCGCCACCACGACCACATCCACCAGCAAAAACGGCGTCACGCCGCGGAAAATCTCCACGACGCTCGCATGCTGCGAGGCAACGGAGCGGATGACGAAGACGTTGAGGCCGACCGGCGGCGTGATCATGCCGATCTCAAGCAGCTTCACCACAAGCACACCGAACCAGATCAGGTCGATCTGCTGAGCCTCGAACACCGGCAGGAGCACCGGCAGCGTCACCAGGAGGGCGCCGAACGGCTCCATGAACATGCCGAGCGCCAGATAGATCAGGACCACGATCAGCATCAGTTGCAAATAGCCGATGTCCGCGCCGCCGATGGTCGACGAGATGAAGCCGGACAAACCGCTCACGCCGAGGAAGCGGGTGAACATCGCCGCGCCGATCGCGATCACGAACAGCGAAGCGGACGTGGTCAGCGTTTCGATCAGCGAGGCTTTCAATGTCGGCAAATCGAGCCGCCCGGTGAGCGCGGAAATCGCCAGCGCCCCAAAGGCGCCGACCGCGCCGGCTTCCGTCGCGGTGAAAACGCCGGAGAACAGGCCGCCAAACACCAGTGCGATCAGCACCAGCACCGGCCAGATCTTCAAGACCGCCTCGGCCGGGCTGATCTCGTCGGCATCCACCGGCCGGCGCGGCACGATATCCGGCCTCAGCCAGCACAGAAGCAGGACGACGATCGAGTAGGCGATCGCGGTGAGAATGCCCAGCGAAATGCCGCCGATGAACACCTTGGTGACCGAGGTCTCCGCGAACACGCCGTAGACGATCATCAGGATCGACGGCGGGATCAGCGCACCGATGGTGCCGCCGGCCGCGATCGAGCCGCAGGCGAAGCTCGGCCGATACCCCGCCCGCACCATTTCCGGGATCGCGATCCGCCCCATCGCCGCCGCGCAGGCAAGCGACGAGCCGCACACCGCCGCAAAGCCGGAGCAGGCGAAAATCGACGAGATCGCAAGCGCGCCCGGCACCTTGCGCAACACGGCCTTGGCCGCCTCGAACAGGCCGGTGGTGAGGCCCGCATGATAGGCGACGAAGCCCATCAGCAGGAACATCGGCACCGCGCTCAAGGTCCAGCTCGCCACGAACGAGTAAGGCGTGGAGGACAGGATGCCGAACGCCGGCTTCCAACCCAGCATCGCCGCCATGCCGCCGAACGACACCGCAATCAGCGCCAGCGCCACCGGCAATCGCAAGATCAGAAGAACGATTAAGGCGCCGATCCCGTAGAACCCGATTTCAAGGCTCATCGCTCAAGCGCCTCATGCACATCTTCGGCTTCCCCGCCGAGCAGGATCGTCATCGCTCGCGCAAGGGTCACCAGCACGGCGAGCCCGAAGCCGAGCGGCGGCAGGAAGTAGGTTTGCCAGACCGGCACCGCCACCTCGAGGGCCATCACGAAGGTGCCGCTGGCATAGTTTTTCAGCGCCAGCAGCCAGGTGGTGTAGGCAAGGCCGGCATAGATCAGCGCGGAGACCAGGGCCACGGCAACGTCCCAGCCCCGGATGACCCGTGGCGACAGCAGAAATTCGATCACCTCCACGCTCACCATGCCGCGACGCCGTTCCAGCCAGGCGATCGGCAGAAAGGCGAGGATGACCATGTAGTAGCGCGAGACGATCTCGACCGTTGCCGGAATCGGCGCATCGAAAAAGGTTCGGAGGACCACTTCGGCGCAAATGTGAGCCATCATCACGAGCGCGCCCAGGGCAGCGATCGCGGCGGTCAGATTCATGGCGCGGTTGGTCAGGCGGGCGAACGCCGTCATGGAAACGCGTCCTTGCGCGAGGGCGTGAACGAACCGACAGGACAACCGACGCGGAAGCTCCCTCCGCGCCGGCCGCTCGGGCGATCAGAGCCCGTAGCTGGAGAAGTCGACCTTGTCCCAGATCTCGCTCTGGGTCTTCTCGGCGATCTTCACGGGGTCGTTGCCGACCTCGTCGATGATCTTGGTCCACTTGTCGACGAGATCGAGGAAGCGATGCACGCGCTCGTCGGCATCGTCGAGGCCGAACTGGTTCTTGGAGCGATCGATCGCGTTCTGAATATCGGCCTCGGCGAAGGCGTTCGACGCGTCGATCAACTCCTGGGAGGGCTCGACGAATTCGATGCCGGCCTCTTTCGCCGCCTCGACCGCTTCCTTCGGCATCTCGTAGCCCCACCGATAGGTAAAGTCGACGTTCGCCCGGTTGGAGGCACGGGCGAGCGCCTCACGCTCTTCCACGCTCAGGCTCTGCCACGCCGCCTCGCCGACGGTGAAGTCGGAGGTGGCGTGATAGGTGCCGAGCTCCATCACGCCGACATAGTCGACGAGATCGATCAGGCGGAACGACAGAAGGTCGGCCACCGAGGCGATACTGCCGTCGATGGTGCCCTGGGAGAGCGATTCGAAGGTGTCGGTCACCGACACGTTCACCGGCACCGCGCCGAAATGATCGGCCCAGCGCGAGAACGGCGCCCCGCCCGAACGCAGGCGCAAACCCTTCAGATCGTCCGCCGTCTTCACCGGCTTCTTGGTCAGAAGTGTGTAGACGTCGGAGGAGCCGGAGCCGAGATAGACCATCCCGAACTTTTTCAGCTCGTCCTGGCAGGTGTCGCAAGTGACCATATATTCCGTCATGGCCGCCGCCATCGCCTGGGGCGAACGGCCCGACAGCGCGAGTTCGCCGGCCAGCGCCATATTCGGCAGATCGGCCGGGAAATAGAGCGGCAGAAGGTTGCCGACCTCGACGAGCTGGCTCTGCAGCGCGTCCTTCATCTGGCCGAGGCTCGCGACCTCCGGACCGAGCAGGGTGGCGGTCAGCTCGCCGTTGGATTCCTCCGGCAGATATTCCTGGAGCTTCTGATAGAGGTGGCTGTTGGACGGATGCGCCGGCGGAGCGCCGGGCGCGATCCTGAGATCGCGGGCGTCGGCCGCTGTGGCGGCGGCAACCAGCCCGATGGCCGCAGTGGTCGCGACAAGCAATTTGTTCATGTGACTCTCCTCCCTCGGGGTTTCGTGCTCCGCTCGCGGGCTTCATGGCCGGCCGAGCGACAACGCAACGAACAAGTTGTCAGCGGCTGGCGACGTCGACCGGGGCATTCCCCCGCCGCGTCGCTTCTTCGCGCTTAAGCTTTCCCGTTCAGCCAGACTTTTCCGGCGAGAAAGGACGGTCTCAAACGCCTTTATTTGAAATCATGTCGTATTGAGCAGAAAAACACATTGAATTTAAGCAAATTTCGGAGGCATTCCGAATCTGACGAAAAAAGAACAACTCACTTCCTAAAGCGACAAAAGCTTGCGGGCGTTTTCCTTCAACACCAGCGGCCGCACTTCGTCGCGGATCTCGATCTTCTCGAAATCGGAGAGCCAGCGGTCGGGCGTAATAGCCGGCCAATCGGAGCCGAACAGCATTTTGTGCTTCAACAGCGTGTTGGTGTATTTGACCAGAATCTCCGGAAAATATTTCGGCGACCAGCCGGACAGGTCGATGTAGACGTTCGGCTTGTGGGTCGCGACCGACAGCGCCTCCTCCTGCCACGGAAAGGAGGGATGCGCCAAGATAATCGGCATGTCCGGAAAGTCGGCGGCCACATCGTCCAAATACATCGGATTGGAGTATTTGAGCCGCATGCCCATGCCGCCGCGCATGCCGGCGCCAACCCCGGTCTGCCCGGTATGGAACAGGGTAATGGCGCCCTCTTCCGCAATCGCCTCGTAGAGCACGTAAGCGGAGCGGTCGTTAGGATAGAAACCCTGCAGCGTGGGGTGAAACTTGAAGCCGCGCACCCCGAACTCACGCACCAGCCGCCGCGCTTCGCGCGCCCCGGCCTTGCCCTTCGCCGGATCGATCGAGGCGAACGGGATCATGATGTCGGAATTTTCCGCCGCGATCTGCGCGACCTCTTCGTTGGCATAGCGCCGGAAGCCGGTCTCACGCTCTGCATCCACCGGGAAGATCACGCACCCGATCTTGCGCTCGCGGAAATAGCGCGCGGTATCGTGAACCGTCGGCAGCATGCCTTCGGCGCCGGCGGGATTTTTGAAATACTTGGCCATCGCCGCCTGGAACTCGTGGTAGCCGTCGTCGCGCGGCCCGCAGCACGGTTCCTCGGCGTGGGTGTGAATGTCGATGGCGAGAAGATCGTCGACGTTCATCGCACCGGCTCCGAAAGTCCGAGAAGTTTCTGCAAGAGAAGGACGAGTTGATCACGCTCGCCGACGGTCAGGCCGTCCGGCACCTTCGTATCGAAGGCGGTCAGAACGTCGAGACGCTCGTCGACGAAGGCGCGGCCCGCCCGCGTCAGGGTCAGCTCGACCACCCGGCGATCCTCGTCCGGGATGCGGCGCGCCACCAGCCCCTGATCCTCAAACGCGCGCACCAGCTTGGTGATGTGGGCGCGCTTGATCATCAGCTTCGACGCGAGCACGCCCTGGCGCACGCCGGGATTGAGGCCGATGACCACGAGCACGGAGAACTCGCCGGGCCGCATGTCGTACTGGCCGAGCTCGGCGAAATAGTTCTCGAACACCCGAATCTGCGCGAGCCGGACGAGAAAGCCGAGCGAGCGGCAGAGCTCTCCCAGGTCCACCTCGTCCGTGGCCCCGTTGCGCTCCAGGGTCGCCTCCATCAGGCGTCCCCCTTCGGCACCTCGAGGCGCTTGGCCCGCTTTTCCAGGAACGCCCGCAGTCGTTCCTCGGCCTCCGGGCTGGTCGCGGTGAAGGCCGAGATGAAAGATTCCACGAACAGGCCGTCTTCCTTGGCCATGTCCTGAATGCGCGGCAGAGCGTGGATGACCGCGTAGTTGGAGAGCATCGCGTTGCTTGCCGCGGCGGTGGCGAGCTCCATCGCCTTGTCGAGCGCGGTGCCTGCCGGAACCACGTAGCTGGCGAGGTTCCAGCGCTCGCCGACTTCCGCCGACACCACGCGGCCGGTCAGCATCATGTCGGCCATCCGCGCCGCACCCATCAGCCGGGCGGTGCGCACCGAGCCGCCGCCCCCGACGAAGATGCCGCGCTGGCCCTCGGGAAGCGCGAAGAAGGCGGTCTCGTCCGCCACACGGATATGGGCCGAGGAGGCAAGCTCCAACCCGCCGCCGACGACGGCGCCGTGCAGGGCGGCGATCCACGGGATCGCACCGTGTTCGATCTCGCCGAACACCGCATGCCAGCGCCGCGAGCCTTTGACGCCTTCGATCGGGGATTTCTGAACGTGCTCGGCCAAGTCCAGGCCGGCGCAGAAATGGTTGCCGTGACCAAAGATCACCGCGGCTTTCGCCTCCGACTGGGCCCGCTCGACCGCCACGGCGATCGCCTCGATGAACCTGTCGCTGATGGCGTTGCGCTTTTCCGGTCGGTTGAGGCCGACAAGCGCGACATCGCCCTTCAGTTCGTAGGTGACGAGATCGGGGTCGGCTCCGTTGCCCGTGCGATGATCTTGCATACGCTTTCGTTTCCTCCCGGCACTTCCATACGAACGGCGCCACATGGAATGTCTACGATTTTTTTGTTTCCTAGTAGACAATCAATCCGGATCGAGTCAAGGATCCCGCAAAACGGTGACAACCGAAAAACATTGGGAGGATACGGATGTCACAACCTGGCCTCAGGGACGTCAAGCTGTGGACGCCGGCCGTCGGGCACGAGGTGCGGGACGACGGGTCCATCCTGGTCTGGCGGGACGATCCGCTCAGACCCTACCCCGACAAGATCACTGAGCGACTGGTTCATTGGGCGGAGACGACGCCGGACCGGACCTGGATGGCGGAGCGCGGCGACACTGGCGAATGGCGCAACGTCAGCTACGCCGAGGCGCTGGAGCGTGTCCGCGCCATCGGCCAGAAGCTGATCGATCTCGGCGCCTCGGTCGAACGGCCGGTGCTGATCTTGTCCGAAAACGGCATCGAGCACGCCCTGGTGGCGCTCGGCGCCCAGCATGTCGGCGTGGCGTCGGCGGCGATCGCCCCTGCCTATTCGCTGATCTCCACCGATTACGACAAGCTGCGCGACATCGTCGAGCGGATGACGCCCGGCCTGGTGTTCGCCGCAGAGGGGCGGCGCTTCGAAAAGGCGATCGAGGCGGTGATCGACCCGGCGGTGCCGGTGATGGTCGCCAAGGATCCGCTGTCCGGCCGCGCCTGCCTGATGCTCGACGAGGTTTACCGCACGCCGGTGACGGCCGACGTCGACCGGGCCCATGCAGCCGTGGGACCGGACACGATCGCGAAGTTCCTGTTCACCTCCGGCACGACGGGATCGCCCAAGGCGGTGATCCAGACCCAGCGGATGCTGTGCGCCAACCAGGAGATGGTCGCCGACTGCTACGCGTTCATGCGCGAGGAGCCGCCGGTGGTGGTCGACTGGGCACCTTGGAACCACACCGCCAGCGGCAACAAGGTCTTCAACCTCGTCATCTACAATGGCGGCACCTACTACGTCGACCACGGCAAGCCGAGTCCGCACAAGATGGGCGAGACCATCCGCAATCTCCGCGAGATCTCGCCGTCCTGGTATTTCAACGTGCCGGCCGGCTACGAGATGCTGGTGGAGGAAATGGAGCGTGACGAAGAGCTCCGGAAAAACTTCTTCGCCCGGCTGAAGATGATGATGTATGCCGGCGCCGGCATGGCCCAGCACACCTGGGACCGGCTGAACGAACTTTCCGAAGAGACCATCGGAAGCCGGGTGCTGCTGGCGACCGGCCTCGGCGCCACCGAAACCGGGCCGTTCTCTCTGAAATGCACCGAGGAGCAGAAGCAGTCCGGCAATGTCGGCATTCCCTCCCAAGGCGTGATCCTCAAGCTCGTTCCCGACCAGGACAAGCTGGAGGCGCGGCTGAAGGGTCCGAACATCACGCCCGGCTACTGGCGCGATCCGGAACAGACGGCGAAAGCCTTCGACGAGGAAGGCTTCTACAAGCTCGGCGACGCGCTGAAATTCGCCGAAGAGGGCCGCCCAGAGAAGGGCTTCTTCTTCGACGGCCGGCTGGCGGAGAACTTCAAGCTGGAAACCGGCACCTGGGTCGCCGTCGGCGCGCTGAGGGCGAAGCTCACCAACGATCTGGACGGCTATGTCCGCGACGCGGTGATCGCCGGCGAGAACCACATGGAGCTCGGCGCGCTGCTGCTTCCCTTCATGCCGAAGCTGAGAACGCTGGTGGCGAACGAGGCGGACCTTTCCGACCATGAGATCCTGGCCCATCCGACGGTGCGCACGAGGATCGCCGAGCTGCTCGGTACCCATGCCACGCGCGGTACCGGGTCGGCCACCCGGGTGATGCGGGCGATGCTCCTGGAGGAAGAGCCGAGCTTCGATAAAGGCGAGGTCACCGACAAGGGGTCCATCAACCAGCGCAAGATGCTGCGCAACCGGGCCGATCTGGTGGAAGCGCTCTACGACGATCAGGACCCGCGCGTGATCCGCGCCAAGAAGAAGGAGCAGGCGGCGTGACGCCCGAGCACAACGCAGCGATCGTCACCGGCGGCGGCTCCGGCCTCGGCGAGGCGACCGCCCGGCTGCTTGCCGCCTGCGGCGCGAAGGTCGCGATCATCGACCGCAACCTCGAAGCCGCCGAAAAGGTCGCCGCCGACGTCGACGGGCTGGCGATCGAACTCGACGTGACCGATCCGGTCGCGGCGGAGGCCGCCATCGAGAAAGCCGCGGCCGCCCATGGCGGCGTGCGCATCCTGGTCAATTGCGCCGGCGTCGGGGTGGCGGCGCGCATTCTGGGTCGCGACGGGCCGATGCCGCTCGACGCGTTCGAGACGGTGATCAAGGTCAACCTGATCGGCACTTTCAACATGATGCGGCTCGCCGCCGCCAAGATGGCGAGCCTCGATCCGCTGGAGGACGGCAGTCGCGGCGTTATCGTCAACACCGCCTCGGTCGCCGCGACCGACGGCCAAATTGGCCAGTCCGCCTACGCCGCCTCCAAGGGCGGCATCGTTTCGCTGGCGCTACCGGCGGCGCGCGAATTCGCGCGCTTCGGCGTGCGCGTCAACACGATCGCGCCCGGCATCTTCTTCACCCCGCTGCTCTACAACATCCCCGAGGAGGCGCGCGAGCGGCTGGCGGAATCGATCCCGTACCCGAGCCGGCTCGGCGAACCGTCGGAGTTCGCCGACGCCGTCCTGTTCGCCATCGAGAATGCCTACCTCAACGCCGAGGTGATCCGCCTCGACGGCGCCATCCGCCTGCCTCCGAAATAACAAGCGACGACCGATGAGCGTTTTCGACGATCCCCGCGACCATCCCGGCCGGGTGGCGGCCCTTCTGCAGGCCACCTCCGGCTGGCAGCGGTTGCTTAAGCTCACCCCCGATCTGGACGACGAGACCGTCGCGGCCCTTGTCGCCGAGAGCGCCAAGATCGCCAACCAGATCGTGGCACCGTTGAACGTCGCCGCCGACACCGACGGCTGCCGGTTCGAGCAGGGCCGCGTGATCACGCCGGACGGCTATAGCGAGGCCTATGGTGCGATCGCCGAGGCCGGCGTGCTCGGGATGGAAATCGCGCCCGACCATGGTGGCCAGGGGCTTCCGATCGCGCTTCAGGCGGCCTGTGGCCCGTTCTTCGAAGGCGCCTGCCCGGCCTTCATGATGCTCGCCGGCGCGAGCCGCGCGGCGGCCCACCTGCTTCTGTCGGTCGCCGACGAAGAGACCCGGTCGACATGGGTGCCGAAGCTCGTCGCTGGCGAATGGGGCGCCACCATCTGCATCTCCGAGCCCGATGCCGGCTCCGATGTCGGCCGTATCCGCACTCGGGCGGAGCGTGTCGACGGCACCTGGCAGATCACAGGGCAGAAGATCTGGATCTCGTTCGGCGATCACCACGTCACGGAGCGGATCGGCCACTGCCTGCTCGCCCGCACCGGCGGCGGCGTCGGCACCAGGGGCCTCAGCCTGTTCCTAGTACCGAACCTGCGCGACGATGGCGCTCAGAACGGCGTCTCGGTCTCCCGCATCGAAGAGAAGCTCGGCCTGCACGGCTCGCCGACCTGCGCGCTTTCGTTCGAAAATGCCCACGGGATTCTTCTGGGCGAGGAAGGTCGCGGGCTGCCGCAGCTCTTCGCGATGATCGAACAGATGCGCCTGCTGACCGCCTGCCAAGGTCTTGGTGTCGCGGCGCGCGCCGCCGACGTGGCGTTTGCCTATGCCGCCGATCGCCGCCAGGGCGGGGCGCCGAACGAAACGCCGGTGGCCATTTCCACCCACACCGACGTGCGCCGGCAGCTTCTTGCGATCGACGCGCGGGTGGAAATCCTGCGCGCCGCGATCCTGGAACTCGCCGTGTCCATGGATCTCGCCCGCCGCGAAAGCGACGAGGCGGCCGACGAGCACGCCGCCTTCGTCGCCTGGATGCTGCCGATGGCGAAGACCTTCGGAGCGGAGACCGGATTCGACGTGGCGAGCGCGGCGATCCAGGTGCTCGGCGGCGCCGGCTACACCAAGGAATGGCCGGTGGAGCAGGCGCTGCGCGACACCCGGGTCCTGGCCATCTACGAGGGCACCTCCGGCATCCAGGCGATCGACTTCCTGATGCGCCGGCTCTGGCGCGACAGAGGCCGCGGTCTCGTCGCCTTCCTCGCCCGCGCCAAGCGGGAAATCGAGGCCACCCGCGACCTCGACTTGTCGTCCGCCGACACCGCCGAGCGGGTCATTGGGCACTTCGAGCGGCTGTCGGCGGAGATGCTGGCACTGGAGGACAGCCCTCGCCAGGCCGAGGCCGGCGCCCTCGCCTATATGCGGGCCGGCTGGTGCGCCGTGAGTGCGATGATGGCCCTCCGGCTGATCCGAACCGACCCGCTTGCGCCGATCGGCCGGTTCCGGCTCCATGCGCTCGAAGCCGAGATTGCTCTATACGCCAGCGAAGCCGCCCTGCCCCTGGATCTCGTGGATCCCGCCTGATCTCCTGCCCGTTCGGCCGACCAAGGCCGTCAGAGCGTGGTTTCGAAAACGAAATCGCGATGTTAGAGCATGTCCCGTTCAGACTGAATCGGTCCGAGCGGAAAGCAATTGCTCAAGCGATTGAATCTGGAGCCATTTCTTATCGCTCAGATGTTTCCATCCGAGCGGAAAAGGCTCTAAGGAGGACATCGACCGCTTCGAGGCGGCGTCGAGCGCCAACCCAAGGAGAATCCGGTGCAGACCAAGGCAGCTATCGCGTGGAAGGCGGGTGAGCCGCTGGCGATCGAAACCGTCGAACTCGACGGTCCGAAGGATGGCGAGGTCCTCGTCGAGATCATGGCAACCGGCGTCTGCCATACCGACGCTTACACCCTCTCCGGCGGCGATCCGGAAGGCCTGTTCCCCTCCATTCTCGGCCACGAGGGCGCGGGCATCGTGCGCGAGGTCGGCGCCGGCGTGACCAGCGTGAAGCCGGGCGATCACGTCATCCCGCTCTACACGCCCGAGTGCCGGGAATGTAAGACCTGCCTCTCTCAGCGCTCCAACCTGTGCACGGCGATCCGCGCCACCCAGGGCAAGGGCCTGATGCCGGACGGCACCAGCCGCTTTTCCATGGGCGGTAAGGAGTTGTTCCACTACATGGGATGCTCGACCTTCTCCAACTTCACCGTGATGCCGGAAATCGCGGTGGCGAAGGTGCGCGAGGACGCCCCGTTCGACAAGATTTGCTACATCGGCTGCGGCGTGACCACCGGCATCGGAGCGGTCATCTACACCGCCAAGGTCTGGCCCGGCGCCAACGTCGTCGTGTTCGGCCTCGGCGGCATCGGCCTCAACGTGATCCAGGGCGCCCGCATGGTCGGCGCCGACAAGATCATCGGCGTCGACCTCAACCCGGCCAAGCGCGAGATGGCCGAGAAGTTCGGCATGACCGACTTCATCAACCCGAATGACGTGGGCGCCGACAAGGTCGTCCAGGCGATCGTCGACGTGACCGATGGCGGGGCGGACTTCTCCTTCGACGCCACCGGCAACACCAACGTGATGCGCCAGGCGCTGGAGTGCTGCCATCGCGGCTGGGGCGAATCCATCATCATCGGCGTCGCGGAAGCCGGCAAGGAGATCTCCACCCGGCCGTTCCAGCTCGTCACCGGCCGCGTCTGGAAGGGCACCGCCTTCGGCGGCGCGCGCGGGCGCACGGACGTGCCGAAGATCGTCGACTGGTACATGGAGGGCAAGATCAACATCGACGATCTGATCACCCACACCATGCCGCTGGAAGAGATCAACACCGCCTTCGACCTGATGCACGAAGGCAAGTCGATCCGCTCGGTGATTCAGTATTAAGCGCTCGCGCCAGCGAGCTGACGCTCGCGGCTGCGCGGGCGCACCCTAGTTCTTTCGGGCGCGATCGCGAACGGAAAACCGCAAGGGCACTTTTCCTGCGATTGCTTACGGCGGCGCGCGGTCGCGCGCTGGCGGAGTGATACGGAGGCCCAGGCTCGTTGCCTCGGCCTGTCCCCAATCTCCGCTTGTGTGTTTGATTTGTGGTTTGCTTGAGCGTCGGGAGGCGTCGCCACGCCTTCCGACGCTCAAGCAAACCACAAATCAAACACACAAGCGGAGTTCAAAAACTCGCGTTAAGTCCCAACTTTCTCCGCGCACCCCGGCAAAAGCCGGGGGTCGAGGGCGGCATGGTGGGCGGTTAACGACCTTCAGCACGGGTTCGGCCTTCCGCCGGGACGTGCGGCAAAGCCACAAGGACACTCGATGACCGTGGAAATCGTTTCCGAAAATCGCTCCTTCGGCGGACGCCAGCTCGTCTGCAAGCATGCGTCCTCCGAGACCGGCACCGACATGCGGTTCTCGATCTACCTGCCTCCGGCCGCAGAGGCCGGGCCGGTGCCGCTGGTGTGGTTCCTCTCCGGACTGACCTGCACGGAAGAAAACTTCACGACCAAGGCCGGCGCCCAGAGGGTCGCCGCCAAGCATGGTGTGGCGGTGGTCGCGCCGGACACCAGCCCACGCGGCGAGGGCGTGCCCGACGATCCCGACGGCGCCTACGATTTCGGCCTCGGCGCCGGCTTTTATGTCGACGCGACCGTCGCGCCCTACGACCGCAATTACCGCATGGCGAGCTATGTCGAGACCGAGCTTCCGGCCGTTCTGGCCGAAGCCTTCCCGGTCGATCTTCAGCGCCAGTCGATCATGGGCCATTCCATGGGCGGCCACGGCGCGCTGACGATCGCGCTCAGGAATCCGGGCCGATTCAAGGCGGTGTCGGCATTCGCGCCGATCGCTTCGCCGCTCAACTGCCCTTGGGGCGAGAAGGCGCTGCCGGGCTATCTCGGCGACGCCCGCGCGCTCTGGCGGCGCTACGACGCCTGCGCGCTGATCGAAGACGGCCACCGGGTCGACGACATCCTGGTCGACCAGGGCCTCGCCGACGGCTTCCTGGAGAACCAACTCAAGCCGGAACTCCTGGAGACCGCGTGCGCGATGGCGGGCATTCCGCTGACGCTGCGCCGGCAGGAGGGCTACGACCACTCCTACTATTTCATCGCCACGTTCGTTGCCGATCACCTCGACTGGCACGCGGCCCGGCTTTCGAAATAGCAGCCCCGGAACCTGTCGAACCGGATCCCGCTTTGCGTGCAAACGCGGAGCCAATTTTATCGCTCGGGCCAGTTCGCTTCGCTCACGGCTGCGCGGGCACGGCCTGGTTCTTTCGGGCGCAATCGCGAACGGAAAACCGCAAGAGCACTTTTCCTGCGATTGCTCGCGCTTAGAGCCTGTCAGCGTTTCACGGAAACACCGATCGGTTCTAACCCTTTGTTTTGACGCATGTCCGGACGGCCAACCGGTTTCCACTTGGCCTGGACATGCTCTAGGCGGTGGCGAGCTTGCCGGTTCCAAGGCGCAGGAACAGGAAGGTGGCGATCGACAGGTTCAGGAGATTCCAGGCGATCCCGTTCATGAACGCCGGGCCGTAGGAATAGAAATAATCGAAGATCTCGCCCGACATCCAGCCGCCGACCGCCATGCCGATGAGCGTGGCCGACAGCACGATGCCGATCCGCCCGGCGGCCTCTTTGGCCGAGAAAAAGGCCCGGATGATCAGCGCGTAGGTCGGCACGATGCCGCCCTGGGCGAGCCCGAACAGGCCGGAAACCAGATAGAGCGGCGCCAGCCCGTCGAACGGCAGGAACAGGAACAGCGACAGGCCCTGCAGGATCGAGCTGATCCACAGCGTCGGCAACGGCCCGATCCGGTCCGCCACCATGCCGAAGAACAGCCGGCTGACGATGCCGGTGACCAGCATCAGCGACAGCATCTGGACGCCGGCCTGGGCGCCGTAGCCGAGCTGGGTGCAAAGCGCCACGATATGAACCTGCGGCATGGCCATGGCGACGCAGCAGGCAACCCCCGCCACCACCAGGAGCCCCTGGAGCAGGGGTAGCGGCAAGTCGACATCGGCAGCCGTCTGATTGGCCCGGGCGCGGCGGACGGGACGGCGCACGATCTCCGGCTCGTCCGGCGTCGGACGATGCAGGAACAGCATCAGCGGAAGGATGGTCACGAAGCAGATGATCCCGGTCGCCAGATAGGCGGTCCGCCAGTCCCACTGGTCGACCATAGCCTGGATCGCCGAAGGCCATACCGCGCCGGCAAAATAGCTTCCGCAAGCGACGATGGAGACCGCGATGCCGCGGCGCTTGTCGAACCAGCGCGAGACGTCGGCGATCATCGGACCGTACACCGCCGACGCCCCCATGCCGCCGATGAAGACGCCGTGGATGACGGCGTACTGCCATAAGTTGGTGGAGAGCCCGGCCAGCGTGTAGCCGACCAGCAGCGAGACCAGCCCGATCGAGAGCGTAAGCCGAACGCCGTACCGGTCGGACAGCCGGCCCATGACGATGCCGCCCACGGCAAAGCCCGACATCAGCGCGAAATAGGGCAGCGAGGCCCCGCCGCGGGTGGCCCCGAAATCGGCCTCGACGGCCGGAAGCACCACCACCGACGACCAGAAGCCGACGCCGGCAATCGTAGTGATCAGCGCCGACACGCCAAGCCGTATCCAGGCATGGCGGGAATCGAGACCGTCGGCGAACCGATCGGCGGCGATCGACGTCATGGCAAGCCTCGGACCAGAAGTGCGACCGACGTCCGGGGCAGACCTCGGCGCGTTCGCCGGCGAAGGCACTCGCTGTCGCCGTGCGAAAACGCACCAAACCCATCTCTTGGCGTCGTTCTGCGATTCGATGAAATGCGGAACGGCGCCGAAGCCGCCGATGCGCAGGACAAAATGACCATAACATCGGCAAGCTATGCACAATAGATGGGCGAAATCACCGGAGGATTGCGCAAAACGCAACCCTCGCGGTCATGTAGAAATCTCTGCGTGCCGACGCTCCGCCACAAAAGCGCGGCGCGTCAAAGGGCGAGCGCAGCGCCCGTTTAGATCGAGCCAACCGGAACGGATTGGTCCCGCTTCAGTTGGCACACCGCCAAACGGCGATGTGCCCTCCTCTTTAGAATTCGATGGTGAGTCGTCCCTGTGCGGCGTTGTCGGTGACGCCGGAGCCGAACTGGCCATCGTAGGAGACGCCGAGGCTGACGCCGGCGATGCCCATCTGTGGCTGGGCGCCGAGGTCGAGCTCCAGGCCGGCGCCGACAAGCGCCACGTCCTCGCCGAGCGGAACGCCCGCCACCGTGAACGGCGCGCCGCCGGCGAA
>NZ_JABJVY010000033.1:0-49427 GCF_040750475.1 Amorphus sp. 3PC139-8
CACATGGCGTCACGTCGGGCATCTCGTCCAGACCATCCCATCCGACGAATGCGCCAACTACTTCCAAAACGCAGGATACGCTTCCGTCACAAAATGACACGCTCTAGAGGCGGTTTTGCGCCGGGAGGACTATCGGGCTCGGGCCCAATCGCCTAAAAGCGGAAGCCAACGTCTCGGCTTGGAGGATCGGCAGCGATGACCATCTGGATCGTGCTCGGCGTGATCGTCCTGATCGCGATCTTCGCCATCCTGCTCTACAACCGACTGGTCGCCGCCCGGGCGCAAGTCGACGAGGCCTGGTCCGATATCCAGGTGCAGATGAAGCGCCGCTACGACCTGATCCCCAACCTGGTGGAGACGGTGAAGGGTTATGCGAGCCACGAGCGCGAGACCCTGGAAGCGGTAATCGAGGCACGCAACCGGGCCGCCACCAACACCGGCTCGCCCAACAGCCAGGCCCAAAGCGAAAACATGCTGTCGGGTGCGCTCAGCCGGCTGTTTGCGCTGGCAGAGGCCTATCCGAACCTGAAGGCCGACCAGAACTTCCGCCAGCTCCAGGACGAACTTGCGGCCACGGAGAACCAGATCGCGCGCTCGCGCCGCTTCTATAACGGCTCGGTCAAAGCCTTCAACGTGATGATCCAGTCGTTCCCGGCGAACCTCTTCTCCCGCTCGCTCGGCTTCTCCGAACGCGAGTTCCTGGAGTTCGAGGACCCGAAGATCGCCGAGCCGGTGAAGGTCGACTTCGGAAAATCCTGAAGCCGGGCCCTTGTCGGGCCGACCTTGAAACCGCAAACGAGACCCTGCGAGGCCCCTGGTGCCGTTTCGCCGCTTCGTGTTCCCGATCATCGCGATCGTTGTCATTCTGGCAGCGGCCGTTCCGAACGGGGACGCGCTGTTTTCCGGCCTCTGGAATGTGTTCGGCCAGGGCGAGACCACACCGGCCGCACAAGGGCGCAGCGGCGCCGACCAATCGGTCACCGTCAGCCAGGCGTCCGAACCGACGCTGCCGACGCCTCCGGCCGCCGGCTCCATCAGCGGCTCGGAACGCATCCGCTTCTTCCAGAGCGAGATCACGGTCCAGAAGACCGGCGCGATCGACGTCGTCGAAACGATCCAGGTCGTGGCTCGTGGCAACCAGATCCGCCGCGGCATCTACCGTGTAATCCCGCTGACCCGAGTGATGGGACTTGGCCGCGTCCGCGCCGATTTCCATCTCAATTCCGTCTCACGCGGAGGGCACGACGCGCCCTACCGGCTCACGATCGAGAACGGACAGGCCGAGATCCGGATCGGACAGGCGGACGTCATCCTGCAGCCGGGCGTCTACACCTACCGCATCGCCTACACCATGAGCAGGCAGGTCGGCTTCTTCTCCGATTATGACGAGATCTACTGGAACGTCACCGGCACCGAATGGGCATTTCCCATCGAACGTGCGCAAGCGTCGATCGTGCTGCCCGCCGGCGCGCAGGTTCTCGATGCTTCGGTCTACACCGGCCGTTTCGGCCAAAGCGGCCACGACGCCACGATCACGAGGGGTCTGAATTGGGCCACTTTCGTCGCCCCCAGCCCGCTGCAACCGCACGAAGGCCTAACGGTCGACGTGGCGTTTCAGAAAGGCGTGATCCCCGAGCCGTCGCTGCTGACCCGCGTGCTCGGCAATCCGCTCGAGGCGGGACTGACCGTGCTCGGCGCGGTTCTCACGCTGGTCTATTTCGTCATCGTCTGGCGCCGGGTCGGGCGCGATCCGTCCCTCGGCCCGATCATCCCGGTCTATCGGCCCGAATTGCCGCCGCACGCCATGCGCTATCTCGATCGCATGGCCTACGACACCAAATGCCTGGTGGCCGCGATCCTAGATCTGGCCGTGAAAGGCCATGTGCAAATCGACGAAGCCGACAACAAGACGCTGACGCTCACCCGGGTCGGACCGCCGAAACGCGAACCCAGCCCGGGCGAAGCGAAGGTGCTCGCCAAACTCTTCTATGACGAAGGCGATCAGGTCCGGCTCTCCAAGGCCGATTCCGTCATTCTGGCGAAGGCCAACACGAGCCTGAAGACATTTCTGTCGGGCCGCTTCCTGCGCAAACACATCGAGAAGAATTTCGGCTGGTGGTTGGCTGGCTTCGCCATCGCCGCCGTGACCTGGATCCTGGGCGATCTCTTCAGCGCGGCTCCGCTTTCCGGCGCGGGCTATCGCATCGCCGCTTTCGCGGCCATCGTCGCCTTTTTTGTGGCGGGAACCTTGGCGCTGAAGAGTTGGTGGCTGGTGTTTCGCCGCAACTGGACCAGCCTGCCTACAGCACTCGTGTTCACGCTCTTCACCGTGGTGGCCGCGGCATTCGCACTCGGCACTTCGGTCCTACTCATCGGGGAAGCGGGCCTGGTCTCCGGCCTGGCGTTGATCGCTGCAGCCGGCATTCCTCCGATCTTCTTCAAGCCGATGGCACGGCCGACCAGCGCAGGCCTTGAGGCCATCCGCGAAATCGAAGGTACGCGGCTCTATCTCACCGTCGCCGAGGCCGACCGGCTAAAGTTCGCCAATCCGCCGGACCGCACGTTCGAGCACTTCGAAGAGCTGTTGCCCTACGCGGTCGCGCTCGGGGTGGAGACCGCCTGGACCAACCAATTCGCCCATCTGGTCGCCGCCGGCGCGATGGTCGCGCCTGTCTGGTATCACGGCCACCACGGCGGAATGTGGACGCCGGCCGCGCTCAACTCGGTATCAGACGGCATCGGCTCCGGCATCTCCCAGACGGTCAACCAGGGCCTCGCCTCCATCAAAGCCGCAAGCGGCGGCTCGTCCGGTTCGTTCGGGGGCGGTTTCTCCGGCGGTGGTGGCGGCGGCGGCGGCGGTGGCGGCTGGTAGTCTTCTCCACCCCTCCGCTCGGCGCATCGCCAAGGCGACAGCAAAAACGACCGTGCTCCGTCCCCACTCCACTAATGCTCACTTTGAGAATAACCCTTTGCGCCGGCAGGCCAGCCGCGCTACGACGGATACCGGAGCAGCATGAGGCCAAGCGGGATGCACGAGCTGAGCTTCCACAATCTCTATCGGCACGGCTTCGTTCGCGTCGCCGCCGCAACGCCGCGCGTGGCGCTCGCCAACCCGGAAGAAAACGCCGCGCGCATCATCGAAATGGCCAAGGAGGCCGACGCCGAACGAGTCGCGCTCGTTCTGTTTCCCGAGCTCTGCATCTCCGGCTACGCGATCGACGACCTCCTGCAGCAGGACGCGCTCCTGGGTGCGGTTCGAACCGCGATTGCGCGCATCGTGGACGCCTCGGCGTCACTTCGCCCTTTGCTCCTCGTCGGCGCCCCGTTGATGCTGAACGACCGGCTCTACAATGCCGCGCTCGCAATCCAGGGCGGCCGCATTCTCGGCATCGTTCCCAAGAGCTACCTGCCGAACTACCGAGAGTTCTATGAGGGTCGGCACTTCACGCCTGCAAGCGGCGCTTCGGCCGACTGCGTGCGCCTGCTCGGCGATGACATCCCCTTCGGCTCCGACCTAATCTTCGAGGCACCGAAGCTGCCTGGCTTCGCCGTCCATGCGGAGATCTGCGAGGATGTCTGGGTGCCGGTTCCGCCGAGCACGGCGGCCGCCTTTGCCGGCGCGACGATCCTGGCCAACCTGTCGGCCAGCAATGTCACGATCGGCAAATCGGACTATCGCCATGCGCTCTGCCGGGTCCATTCCGGGCGCTGCTTTGCCGCCTATCTCTATTCCGCCGCAGGGATCGGCGAATCCACGACCGATCTCGCCTGGGACGGTCACGCGATGATCTACGAGAACGGCACGCTGCTTGCCGAGGCCGAGCGCTTCGCCCGGACGCCCCAGCTCACGATCGCCGACGTCGATGTCGGACTGTTGCAGCAGGAGCGGCTGCGCCACGGCACCTTCGGCGACTGCGCCACCGCGCACTCCCGCGACATGCGGCGCATTTCGTTCGACTTCGCGCCCCCCGACGATGCGGTTCTTCCGCTCAACCGCACCGTCCCGCGCTTTCCTTACGTGCCTGCGGACACGGCCCGGCTCGACGAGCTTTGCTTCGAGGCCTACAACATTCAGGTCAGCGGGCTTGCCCAGCGTCTGGAGGCGGCGCACATCCAGCGCATTGTGATCGGGGTTTCCGGCGGCCTCGATTCCACCCAAGCACTGCTGGTCGCCTGCCAAGCCTTCGACGAGTTGCGGCTACCGCGCGAGAACATCCTCGCCTATACCCTGCCCGCCTTCGCCACCAGCGCCTCGACCCGCTCGAACGCCTGGGACCTGATGCGCGCGCTCGGCGTCACCGCCCACGAGATCGACATGTCGCCGGTTTGCCGGCAGACGCTGGAAGACATCGGCCACCCGTTTGCCCGCGGCGAACCGGTCTACGACATCACGTTCGAGAACGTTCAGGCCGGCGCGCGTACGGCGACGCTTTTCCGGCTCGCCAATTTCCACGACGCCATCGTGCTTGGCACCGGCGACCTGAGCGAGCTCGCGCTCGGCTGGTGCACCTATGGCGTCGGCGATCACATGTCCCACTACAACGTCAACGCCTCGGTGCCGAAAACGCTGATCCAGCACCTGATCCGCTGGGTCGCGCAGACCCATCGCTTCGACGAGGCGGCCAGCGAAGTCGCCTTGCGGGTGCTCGATACGGAAATTTCGCCGGAGCTCGTACCGGGCGAGGCCGATGGCGATGCACCGGCCCAGCGCACCGAGGACTTCGTCGGCCCTTACGAGCTGCAGGACTTCAACCTCTACTACACAACCCGCCACGGTTTCGCGCCGAGCAAGGTCGCCTTCCTCTCGCTCCATGCCTGGCGCGATGTCGCGGCCGGCGCCTGGCCGCCGAATTTTCCCGACACCAAGCGCAACGCCTATGAGCTTGCCGACATCCGCAAATGGCTCGGCGTGTTCCTGAAGCGCTTTTTCCAGACCAGCCAGTTCAAACGGTCGGCGGTGCCGAACGGACCGAAGGTCGGCTCCGGCGGCTCGCTGTCGCCGCGCGGCGACTGGCGCGCGCCCAGCGATGCCTCGGCCCAAGTCTGGATCAAAGAGCTTGAGCGTTCGGTTCCCCTGCGATAGGTCCTCAATCGCTTTTAAGAGTTCGAATTTAACATGTGCGGTCCGTCTGCCGCGCGTCCCGACCCAAATGTGGAATTCAAAAGATCCCCACCTCGGCACTGCTGAAAATGACAGCACGTAGAGAAGAAAGTCGGGCACATCCGCGGATGAAAGATGCGAAAATATTGGAGCCCGAAAGTAAGATTTACGATCGCCTATTCTATGTTTCGCTCTCCCTAATAATTCTTATATACTTTCTCATCCCCCGACAAGCTGTAAGCGGCGACGAGCCGCGCTATTTACTCTACGCCACGTCTTTATGGCGATTTGGTACCTTTTCCATGCCTCTCACCGACTGGCAGGCGATTTCGCCGGACCTCCTCGGCTTTCGTATGGAAACGCTGCCCTATCTCGGCACCAATCCTCCGACCGTTCTCGGTCATCCGGTCTATGTGTCGTTCCTCTTGGCGCCGCTTTCCGTATTCTCATTGTTCGGCTTGCGAGCGGCCGCTCTCCTGATCGGCGTATTGGGCCTCGTCCTGCTGCATCGCCTCCTGCGCCGCGCCTATGGCCCGCTTCCAGCACTATTGGCGATGCTATCCGCCGTGCTTTACTATCCGCTGAACGCTTATTTTCATACATTCTACAGCGAGGTGTTCATTTTCGCGGCGCTATCAGCCGGTCTTCTGCGGTTGACGTCCGCTGGCAAGAGCGTCCGCTCCGATGCGATTTCCTCGGTGATCATTCTGATCATCCCCTTTATACATCTCCGTGCCTCCGTTGTCGGTGCGACCGTCTTTTGCCTCTTCCTGCTGCGCATCTTTCAAGCCACGAACTTCAACTGGAAACGACTGGTCCTCCCGGTCGTTCTGGCCGGCACGGCACTTCTCCTGCTGATCAGCCTTAACTTCCTGATTTATGGTACGATCACAGGATCGGTGAACACTGCCCGCCCGCCCGCGCCTTGGGACACCTTGAGCGTGCTCGCCATGCAGACGCTGAGCATCAAGGGCTTCCTGCCCTATGCGCCCATCTGGCTGCTCGGCTACGCGGGGCTGCTTGCGGGCGCCATAAGGAAAAACCGTCTGGCGCTCGAATGTGCGGTACTCATCCTGGTCGCCTTTTTCACCTCGATCGGCATCAATCCCGGCGAGGGCTGGCCTGGACGCTTCTTCGTCACGTCCGTTCCGATGTTGGCCGTGGGCTTTGCCTGGTGGCTGGCAAACGCGACGTCGCTGGTTCAGCGGGTGCTCACCGTCGCACTCGCCCTACCGTCGATCGCCTGCGCCGCCGTCTTTTTCGCCGATCCGAATTTCGTGATGGAGGGACGCCAGGCGGACGTCATCTACCAGCGTCTCTATGACATTTTCGGCGGCTTCAATCCCGGCTTGTTCCTGCCCGTGGAAGGCATAAGCCCCGGGCTCGCCGACCTGCTGGGGATCGTGGCCCTCATCTTCGTCGTGCTCGCCGCCGCTTCGGCGCTGGTCCGCCACGCCAACCTCGTCGCCGCCGTTCCCTTACTCGCCGTCATCGCATTCGGCACAATGACGGCGGTCAGACCGGTCAACGCGCACGTCACCCCGACGGACAACGGCGCAACGGCCACGCTAGACCGACCGGCGCGCGTCCTCCTCGTCGAATACGGGCCGTACTGGAAAGTCGCCTATGCGCCTCCGACCTATGCAAGGATTGATGCCGGTTTCGGTCCGGAGGCCGCACCGTTCGGATCCTACAGCGTCCCCGCTTCGCCGGTTTTCCATCTACAGTGCGCCGACGCTTTCGAAATCGTCCGGTTGGCATCGGACGACCTGGACCTGGCTCAAGCGATCAAGGAGCGCTTGGTCTTCTACGAGCCGACCTCGCCCCTGCTAACGCAGCTGATCCGCCCGGTTACTTGCACCGGCTCACAATGATCACTAAAGCCGATTGCAGGTTCGCGATCGTTCCACGATTCCTCTCCGGGAAGGTCAGGTTGACCGTCTCGACCATTCTGAAGCGCACATAAGCTCCTCATGGCCAAGATCTGCATTGTCATTCCCGCCTACAACGAAGAGCACGCGATCGCGGACACGATCGACGACTATGCGGCGCATTTTCCCGATGCGACTCTCGTCGTCGTCGACAACAACTCCAAGGATCGCACCTCGGAGATCGCGGCCGAGCGGTTTCGCGGAACCCACCATCTGCTTTTGCAGGAGACCGCCCAGGGCAAGGGGCGCGCTGTGAAGAAAGGCCTCTCGCGCCTTGAGGCCGACGTCTACATCATGGTCGATGCCGACCACACCTACCCGGCCGATGACGCCCGCCGGCTGTGCGACATGCTGCTTGCCGAGCGGGTCGATATGGTGGTTGGCGACCGCGTCAGCGAAGGCGCCTACGACCGGCAGAACACCCGAAGCCTGCATGGCTTCGGCAATCGGGTGCTGACCCAGCTCATCTCATTCCTGTCCAATAAGCGCTACAGCGACGTGCTGTCGGGCATGCGCATCATGTCCGGTCCGTTCGTGGACCTGTTGGACGTCCAGAGCCACGGCTTCCAGCTCGAAACCGAACTCAACGTGATCGCGGCCTATGTGAAAGCGGACGTGCGCGAGGTGCCGATCCACTACCGCGCCCGCAAGGAAGATTCCGAATCGAAGCTCGACACCTTCCGCGACGGCGCACGCATCGTGGCGTTCGCCGTCCTGAATGCGATCGTGTTCTATCCGTTCGTGATCTTCGGCCTGATTGGCGCCCTCTGCCTACTGATCTCGCTCGCCTGGGGCGCTTTCGTGATCTCCACCTTCCTACAGCTCGGAACGGTGCCGTATGTGGCAAGCACGATCGGGGCGGCGACCTTCGGCCTCGTCGGCCTACAGTCGGTGGTAACCGGATTGATTCTCGGCATCATTGGCGGCGATCGCCGCCGCGCGACCATCGCCTCGTTCCTGAAGTCGCGCCGCATCTGGAACGCCAGGCTAGATCGGCTGATCCCAGAAAAGCGGTAGGCCGTTCCCGCCTGCCCTTCGCTTTGACGCGCTTCCGAACGGAAAACCGGTCTCCACTTTTCCTGGAAGCATCGCGTTTCTCCAGACGCACTTCCGGACGGAAAACCGGTCTCCACTTTTCCTGGAAGCATCGCGTTTCTCCAGACGCGCTTCCGAACGGAAAACCGGTCTCCACTTTTCCTGGAAGCATCGCGTTTCTCCAGACGCGCTTCCGAACGGAAAACCGGTCTCCACTTTTCCTGGAAGCATCGCGTTTCTCCAGACGCGCTTCCGAACGGAAAACCGGTCTCCACTTTTCCTGGAAGCATCGCGTTTCTCCAGACGCGCTTCCGAACGGAAAACCGGTCTCCACTTTTCCTGGAAGCGCTTTATCGGCTCTGGCCGTAGAGCCGTGCGTTCATCAGCACGAACGTCACGAAGGCCGAGGTGCCCGAGCCCAGGAACAGTGCCGCGAGCGGCGGCAAGGTAAGGCCGATCCAACCCGCGATGAGCACAACATAGATTCCCGAGTTCACCAGAAAACCAATCACCTGAATGCCGACATAGCCAGCCAACTCCGCGCCGAAGCGGGGGCGCTGGCGGTCTCCGAACGACCACGACCGGTTCATCAGCCAGGTGACCAGCAGCGCGACCGGAAACGACACACACCGCGCCCAGATCGGGCCGACGGATGTCAGCCACATGACCAGGCTCAAGACGCCGGCATCCACGACAAAGCCGGTGCCGCCCGTCACCAGAAATCGAAAGATCCGGCGCAGTCCCCCGAAGGCAGACCCGACAGTCTGCGACGCATGCTCGGCCGATGGTGTGGGCATTCAATGGGGCTCCAAATCGCGATCAAATGCTGTCGTTTAGAGCGCTTTCGGGCAAAGCGGAACGGCTTTAGAGCCTGCCCATCTCAACGAGCTCACGAATAGTCTTTTCGAGACAGAAGCCCAAATGGTGGCAACTCTACGCCGAGATCGCGGGCGATCGCATAGACCCGGCAGCGGCTGGCCGGTTCATCCGCGACAAAGACAACAGGACGGTTGTCTGCACGTTCGGTGGCCTCTGTGATCAGGCGCGTCCAGGCCTCGGTTTTCCCGATCTGCCCGTCTCCTTCCAGGCGATGGGCGGATGACAGCGCTTCCGCTGGCGGTTCCGGTTGCCAATCGACATCTCGGAAGACCGGCATCGTGCTCGGCTCCAGAAGCCGCCGGGCCAGATAGTCGCCCCAGCGTGCGGCGAATTTTTTCTGGTTGGCTTGCACCGTTTGGGTCAGTGCCGCCGCATCCCATTGCTCGTTAGAGCTCCGGCTTTCCAGATGAACGATGGCGCTGTCACCACAGTAATAGGTAAAGTGGCCTGCCGATCTCAGCCTCAGACAGAGATCGGCATCCTCGAAATAGGCCGGATCATAGAGTGGATCGAAACCGGCGGCCTTCAAAAAAGCACCCCGCTCGATCAACAGACACGCAGCCGAGCAATAGTCGACGATGTAGAGGCCCGGACCGGTGATCAGTCCGTTGGCCTGCTCGCGCTTGCCATGCTGAATGCTCCAGCTTTCCGGCGTCAGGTAGGCGCCGGCCTCCTGGAGCGTTCCGTCCTCGTAGAGCAGGCGCGCGCCCACGGCCTTCGCCCTCGGCGCCGTGTCCAGTGCGACGACCATAGGCTCCAGGAACCCCGGCTCGACCAGTGTGTCGTTGTTCAAAAGCAGGAGATAGCGCCCACGCGCCACCTCCGCCCCGATATTGTTGGCTTCGCCGAAATAGAGGTTGGTCGGAAGCTCAATCAGCCGAACCGGGCGCGTGGCAAGGGCTGCGCGCAGCTCGTCGCGCTCACCTGCCTCGCTGCCATTGTCGACGACGATGACTTCGCAGCCGATGGCGCCGACATGCTCCAACAGCCGATCGACGCAAGCGACAGTCAGCGCCGCCTTGTTCCAATTGGCGATGACGACCGAAACGGTGATCGTTCCGTCCGAAGACGTCGTCGTTGCGGACTCGCGAACCATACTCACCCTTCGCGACGCTCGAGGCCGAACATGAGGCGAAAGCCCCGCTTCAAAAGCCGGGATCGCGAGTTCCACAAGCGCGCATACTCGGCCTGAAGACGGGCGCGTTCGGCCGCCAATTCGCCTTCGAGAGCCTCACAGCGCCTTTGCAGATGGAGAATTTCCCGGTCTTTCACCGCCACATCGCTTCGGAGATTGGTCCAAAGCGCCGTCGCGAGATTGGCCCGCGCCTCAAGCTCGAGCTCCCGATCCAGGTGATCGGCCTCGGTATCGCGTTCGCTGGAGGGGTGATCCATCGACGAGGTCCGCACGGCGTGAAGAGGAAATCGGACGCTATCCATCAAACGACCTTGGCGATCCCACGAAGGTACTTGCCGTAATCTCCCTTTCCGACCTTCTCGGCCTGCTCAATCAGCTCGTCCCGGCTGATCCAGCCGGCGTGATACGAGATTTCTTCCAGGCAGGCGATCTTCAGAGCCTGGCGGTGTTCAAGCGCGCGCACGAACTCCGCCGCCTCCATCAACGATTCCGGAGTGCCCGTATCGAGCCAAGCAAAGCCGCGCCCCAACGTTTCCACGTTGAGCGACCCCATCTCCAGATAGGCCCTGTTGACGTCGGTGATCTCGTATTCGCCGCGGGCCGAGGGTTCGAGCTTGGAGGCGATTTCGACGGCCTGGGCATCGTAGAAATAGAGCCCCGTCATCGCCCAATTCGAGCGCGGTTTGGCCGGCTTTTCCTCCAGCGAAAGCGCCACATTGTTTTCGTCGAGTTCCACGACGCCGTAACGCTCCGGATCGCGCACGTAGTAGGCGAACACGGTCGCACCGCTGGTCCGCGCGGCCGCATTCTGCAGAAGCTCCGACAGGCCATGTCCATAGAAGATGTTGTCGCCGAGGATCAGGCAGCAGCCTTCCCCATCCAGGAACGCTTCGCCGATCGTCAGGGCACAAGCGAGCCCATCGGGGCTTGCCTGCTCTGCATAGGACAGGGACACGCCCCATTGCGCACCGGTGCCCAAAAGATCACGGAACCGAGGCAGATCGCGCGGCGTGGAGATGATCAGAATATCCCGGATCCCCGCCAGCATAAGGGTGGAGAGCGGATAGTAGATCATCGGCTTGTCGTAGACGGGAAGCAGCTGCTTCGATGTGACATAGGTCATCGGATAAAGTCGCGTGCCGCTCCCGCCAGCCAGAATGATCCCCTTCACGACGACTTTCCTTTCTCTGCGAGAAGCCGCTCCAGACAATCGGCCAGCGCCTCGCGCCAGGGTTGGAGCTGGACATGGTGAACGCGCGCGATCTTGCCTGTATCAAGACGGGAATTGGCCGGGCGGCGCGCCGGCGTTGGATAGGCGTCCGTTGTAATGCGTTCAACACGCGCCGACGGGCCGCCAAGCCGATCGGAAATATCGAAGGTCGCCTCGGCGACGTCCGCCCAGGACGCTTCGCCCAGCGCCGCCAGATGGAAGACTCCGCGCAGACTGCGATCGTCCGGGTTTGCGCACAGATTTTCGCAGACCCTCAGCACACCGTCCGCGAGATCGAGCGCCGAGCTTGGCGAACCGACCTGATCGGCGACCACACGCACCACATCGCGATCGGCCGCGAGCCGCAGCATGGTGCGCACAAAATTCGAACCGAACGGGCTATAGACCCAGGCCGTGCGCAAAATCGCATGATTGGGAACACGCGCGACCAAATGCTCGCCGGCGAGCTTGCTCCGGCCGTAGGCGCTCATGGGTGCCGGCGCATCTGATTCCGTGTAGGGGACCTTCCCCGTTCCGTCGAAGACATAGTCGGTGGAGATCTGGATGACGGGAACACCGATTTGACCGGCAGCCTCCGCAACCCGCCCCGCCCCGGTGGCGTTAACGGCATGGGCCGCGGCGTCTTCGCTCTCCGCCTTGTCGACCGCCGTGTACGCCGCCGCATTCACAATCGCATCGGGGCGAAGGACGCGAAACTGGTCGACCATCGATACGTCGGTCGAAAGATCGATCTCCGGCCGACCAACCGGCACAATCTCGATTCCCCGCACGGGCCCGCGTTCGGCCATCGACCGCGCAAGCTGTCCCGCTCGCCCTGTCACGACAACGCGCATTACTAGATCCCTATTCGAAGATGGTCCCGAGATCGGCGAGGTGGGGATGCGTCCGATCGCGCCCGGACAGCGTGTCCGGATCGCAAACGCCCGGCCAATCGATCCCGATCGTCGGATCGTCCCAGGCAATCCCGAAGTCGTGATCGGGCGCGTAGAAGTCCGTCACCTTGTACAGCACCTCGGTGTCGGGCTCGAGCGTGCAGAACCCGTGCGCAAACCCTTTCGGCACGAAGAACTGGCACCAGTTTTCGGCCGAGATCTCCTCGGCGACATACTGGCCATAGGTATCGGAGGAACGACGCAGATCTACGGCCACATCGAAGATCCGACCGCGCACCACACGCACGAGTTTGTCCTGTGCGAACGGAGGGGTCTGGTAGTGCAGGCCGCGGACCGTGCCGACCTGGCGCGACAGGGAATGATTGTCTTGCACCCAGCCGGTCGGAAGGCCGGCTTGTTCGATCAGCCGGGCATTGAACGTCTCGGAAAAGAACCCTCGTTCATCGCCGTGGCGTTTTGGGCGGAGCACCTTCACATCGGAAATCGCGAGCTCGGTAATCTCCAAGTGTCCGTTCCTTCCTCAAAACCGCCGGGCTGCAACGGCTTTCGTTTGGGATGTGCGGGCAGAACCACCCGGTCGGAATTCGTCGCGAGGTCGTATTTCCGGACTGCGGGACGGTGCCACCTCGCCCGGAAACGCTTTAGCTCGCAAGTCCCAGGCGTTCGCCGCGGTACACGCCGCTGCGGACTCGCTGCCACCAATCGCGATTGTCCAAATACCAGCGCACCGTCTTTTCAAGACCGCTGTCGAACGTCTCGGCAGGCTCCCATCCCAGCTCCGCCTTGATCTTCGAGGCATCGATCGCATAGCGCAGATCATGGCCGGGACGATCGGCAACGAACTCGATCAGCCGATCGCGTGCACCGATCGCCGGGTCGGGAACGATCTCGTCCAAAATCGCGCAGATGCGCCGCACGACATCGATATTCGTGCGCTCGCTGTTGCCGCCGATATTGTAGCTTTCTCCAATGACGCCTTGCTCGGCCGCCAGGATCAACGCCGCAGCATGATCGTCGACGAACAGCCAGTCCCGGACGTTCTCGCCCTTGCCGTAGACAGGAAGCGGCTTCCCTTCCAGCGCATTCAGGATGATCAGAGGAATGAGCTTTTCGGGGAAATGATAGGGGCCATAGTTGTTGGAGCAGTTCGTCACGATGGATGGCAGGCCATAGGTCTCCGCCCAGGCGCGGACGAAATGGTCCGACGCCGCCTTGGAGGCCGAATAGGGCGAGCGCGGCGCATAGGGCGTTGCTTCGGTGAAATGCCCGTCCGCGCCCAACGAGCCGAACACCTCGTCGGTGGAAATGTGATGGAAGCGGAACGTCTCCTGACGGGCCGAGGGTAAGCTCCGCCAATATTTCAACGCCTCGTCGAGCATCACGAACGTGCCGACCACATTGGTCTGAACGAACTCGCCCGGCCCGTCGATCGAGCGATCGACATGGCTCTCCGCCGCCAAATTCATGACGATGTCGGGCTGAAACTCCGCCAGGATCGACCGCACCCGAGGCGCATCCGCGATATCGGCCTGAACGAAGGAAAAGCGCGGATTGTCGGCGACGGGCGTAAGCGACTCCAGGTTGCCTGCATAGGTGAGCTTGTCCAGCACCAACACCTGATGCCCCGTCGCCTGAACCAGGCGCCGCACCACAGCCGATCCGATAAAGCCGGCCCCGCCGGTAACCAGGAAGCGTTTCGTCATCCCAGATGATCCC
The DNA here is from genome assembly GCF_040750475.1 of Amorphus sp. 3PC139-8. NCBI lineage: Bacteria > Pseudomonadati > Pseudomonadota > Alphaproteobacteria > Hyphomicrobiales > Amorphaceae > Amorphus > Amorphus sp. 3PC139-8. The sequence goes on from NZ_JABJVY010000033.1 coordinate 13,922, forward strand.
GCTCTGCGTACCCCAAGCCTGTCCCCGAAAGGACAGCGTCAATCGCCCGGTCGGGCCTGCCCGACAATGATTTTTCGCCGGAACGCAGCTCAAGCGCTCACCGATTGCCGTAAGCCGCGTTTGCGATATCAGAGGCCGAAGACCCAGGCAATTCGCACAGGCCGCCTCTTCGGCGTTGGCTACACGCGCAGCACTCGGCCTTCCAGCGAAATTTAAACGCCGACGAACTCGTGAGCGTCAGAGCAAATCGACCGATGGTGCGAATGCCATTACACGTGAGCAGCAAGCACAGGGCGGCGATTGGGCCGGCCCCACGGCCATTGACATCGCCCTGGTAAGGCAAGACTAAGGGGCGCTAATTTGGGCCCTGAAGAGGTTTTGAGGAATGGTGGTTCCAGTCATCCTGTGCGGCGGTTCCGGCACGCGGCTTTGGCCGCTTTCCCGCGCCGATCTGCCGAAGCAGCTTGCGCCGTTGTTCGGCGAGGAATCGCTGTTTCAGCACACCGTCCGCCGGGTCCAGGGACAGCCACTGTTCGAAGCGCCGCTGGTGCTTGCCTCGGCCGAAGGCCGCTTCATCATCCGCGAACAACTTCAGGATATCAGGAGCGAAGCCGCCATTGTCCTGGAGCCGGAACGCCGGGACACCCTCGCCGCCATCACGGCTTCTGCCGTAATCGCCCATCGGCAAAATCCCGACGCGGTGTTGCTGGTGATGCCGTCCGATCATCTGATCCCCGATCGCGCCGCCTTCGCCGAGGCTGCGCAGACTGCCGCGAACGCCGCCGCAAGCGGCGGAATCGTGACGCTCGGCATCAAGCCGACCTACCCCGCCTCCGCCTATGGCTATATCGCCCCGGACGGGGCCGGTCCGGAAGGGGCCCTGAAGATCGACCGCTTCCTGGAGAAGCCGACCGAAGAGGCCGCCGCCACGCTGATCGACGAAGGCTGTCTCTGGAATGCCGGCATGTTCTGCTTCGCCGCCAGCTATCTCCTGGACGAAGTCAAGCGCCTGGAGCCGGAGACCTTCGAGGCGGTGGTGGATGCCGTGGAAGGCGCCGAGGCCGACCTCGGCTTCACCATCCTGGGCAAGGACTTCGCGCGCGCCCGTGCCATCTCCTTCGACTATGCCGTCATGGAGCGGACCAAGACCGCCTATGTGGTGCCGGTCTCCTTCGACTGGTCCGATGTCGGCGACTGGAAAGCATTCTGGGAGGCCACCGACCAGGGCGAGCACGGCGTGACCACCGAGGGCGACGTGTTCGTCATGGATGCGAAGAACTCGATCGTTCGCGCGTCCGGCCGCTTGGTGTGCGCCGTCGGCGTGGAAAATCTCGCCATCATCGACACGCCGGACGCGGTGTTGGTGGCCGACCTGGAGCAGGCTCAGAAGGTCAAGCAGGTGGTCGGCACCCTGACCGCGCAGGGGCGCAGGGAAGCTTCCGAGCATGCCCGCGTCTACCGCCCCTGGGGCTGGTACCAGACCATGGACATCGGCGACCGCTTTCGGGTGAAGCGCATTGCCGTGAAGCCGGGCGCGAAGCTCTCGTTGCAAAAGCACTTCCACCGCGCCGAGCACTGGGTGGTCGTGCGCGGCACGGCGGAGGTTACCGTCGGCGAGGCGACCTCGATCCTGCGCGAAAACGAAAGCGTCTTCATCCCGATGGGCGAGGTCCACCGGCTGGCCAACCCAGGCAAGATCCCGGTGGAGATCATCGAGGTCCAGACCGGCGCGTACCTGGAAGAGGACGACATCGTCCGCATCCAGGACGATTTCGGACGGCAATGAAGCCGCTCTTTGTCGACGTTACCGAAGTCTGCCTGCTCAACCGCAAATCGGAAGAGCTGACCGGGGTTCAGCGGACCAGCCTGGAGCTCGCCTTTGAGCTTGTCACGGCCGGACGGGCGACCGTCGTCGTCCTGAACCCGTTGAACGGTCGCTTCCGCACGGTTGCTCCCTGGGCGTTCGAGCTCGCCCATCTCTACGCCACCGAAACCGCCAAGGAACGCCTGGGCGAGCTGCCGAAGCTGCGCACGCTCGGCAAATATACCGGACTGAAGCGAACGCTCTACAGCGTCGAACAAGCCATCTTGGAGACGATCCACGGACTCTCGCCGAACTTTGGTTCGGCGGTGGGCGATCCGATGGATCTTAGCGGCGGAGCCCTCCTGACCGCCGCCAATTTCGAGACCGCCCGCCGGGTGGGGCTTAGGGCCAAGGCGCTACATCCGAGCGTGACGGTCACCGCCGTGCTCCACGATGTCATTCCGCTGGTCGGCCTGGCGGGCGAGGCGACCGGCTTCACCCGCGCTTTTCAGGAGGCCTATCGCGCCCTCGGACAGGCCGGCATCCGCTTCGTGGCAAACTCAGAGCACACCCGCCAGGACGCGCTTGCTCAGATCGAAGCCGGCCGGCTCGACCCGAGCGCACGCCCGGAGCAAGCCGTCCTGCTCGCCCACGAGTTCCGGACCGCGAGCTCCACCGCCATCCCCGAAGCCCAAGCCGAGGCCCCCTACTTTCTGCTGGTGGGCACGCCCGCCGGCCGCAAGAACGCCAAGCTGGTATTGGAAGCCTACGCGCGCTTGATCGAGCGCGGCCTCGCTGACCGGCTGCCCGCCCTCCTCTTTGCCGGCCGGGTCGGCTCGGACCCCGATCGCCTCGTCGCAAATCTGGGCGGGGCGGCCACGGTCGCGCCGTTCGTCCGCCTGGTCGATCAGCCGCGCCACGGTGCGCTCGAAATGCTCTACCGAAACGCCGAGGCGCTGCTGTTTCCCAGCCTCTACGAAGGCTTCGGGCTGCCGGTCGGCGAAGCCCTCTGGCTCGGCACGCCGGTGCTCGCCTCCAACGCCACCTCGATCCCCGAGGTTGGCGGCGATCTGGCGCTCTATTTCGACCCCAAAGATGCCGAAACGCTCGCCGACTTGATCGAGGCGATGGTGAGCGATCCCGGCCGCCTTGCCGAGCGGCGTGCCGCAATCGCCACAGGCCACGACCGGCTGCGAAGCTGGCGGCAAGTGGCTGACGAGCTCGCCGACGTCGCCCTGGCTTGACCTCCCGACAGCCGCTCTGCTTTTCACGGTTAGAGCCATTTTCGCTCGCAAACGAAAAGAGGCGCGAGACGGCTTCTGCCGGCTCACGCCTCCAACAGAGTTCGCGGCAATGAAGGGAAAGCCCGCTCCCTCCCTCGCGGAGACGCCCTATTCGGCCGCCTCGCCCATCTCGAACTGCAGCGTCACGATGCGCTTGTAGTAGTCGTTGCGGGCGACGAGCTCCTCGTGTCGGCCAAGATCGGTGACGTGGCCGCCGTCGACCAGCGCGATCCGATCGGCCTCCTTCACGGTGGAGAGCCGATGCGCGATCACGATGATCGTTTTCTTGCTCGCCTGCGACCGGACATAGTCCTTGATGAGCTGCTCGTTGTCGGCGTCGAGCGCCGAAGTCACCTCGTCCAGCAGCAAAATCGGCGCGTCGCGAATGATCGCGCGGGCCATGTTGAGGCGCTGAGCCTGGCCGCCTGAGATCAGCGTGCCGAGCTCGCCGACATCGGTGTCATAGCCATCCTGCAGACCGGAGATGAAGTCGTGAAGGCCGACCAGACGGCAGGCTTCCTCGATCCGCTCCTGGGGAATGCCCGGCGTTTTGAGTGCGAGGTTGTCGCGCACCGTGCCGGAGAAAATGAAGTTCGACTGACCGACGAAGGCGATCGCGTCGCGCAGTTCGCCGGTATTGATCTCGTTGATGTCCTGACCGAACACGCGAACCGTGCCCGACTCCGGCGGGTAGAACTTCAACAACAGCTTGAAGAGTGTGGACTTGCCGGCACCCGAGGGACCGACCAGCGCCAGCATCTCACCGCGCTTGATATCCAGATTGAGGCCATCGAGCACCAAGCCACCGTCGCCGTAGCGGAATCGGACGTCGTCGAACGAGATCGCCGGGGCCGGTGCGGGAAGGCCTTCCACCTGCTCCTCCGTTTCGGGCGACGGAGGCGGCAGCATCTTCTGGCTGCCGGTATTTTCGAACTCGTGGTCGTTCAGGAGGTTGTAGACCATCTCGACAGCCATCAGGGCCGTACGGATCTGCACCCGAAGCTGGCTCAGCCGCCGCGCCGGATCGGCCGCGAGCAGAAGCGCCGTCAGGAACGACATGAAGGTGCCGGGGTCGTAGGCGCCGATCGACAGGCGATAACCGGCATAGAGGATCGCAACACCGACGGCGATACCGCCCACCGTATCGAGCAGCGGCAAAGGCGCGGCATTGAGCGCGGCGATCTTGTCTTTGCGGAAGCGGAGCCCCTCGATGATATCGGCCGTCTCCTCCTGGAGCGGCTTTTCGAGCCGGAACGCCTTGATGACGGTGATGCCCTGAACCGTCTCGCGGATCTGCCGGTTGAGGAACTGGTAGCCCGCCAGCTCCTGCCCGACGAGCGTGCGGATTTGCTTGAGCAGATGGCTTACGCCATAGAACACGATCGGCGCGACGATGAAGGAGCTGATCGTCAGGTACGGATCCTGAAACAGCATCACGCCAAGCAGAGCGATCAGCGTGGCGACGTCGCGAAGGCCGTTCACCAGCACCCGGTTCAGGATCGAGTTGAAGCCGTCGGCGCCCTGGTTGAAGCGCATGATCAGATCGTCGGTGCCATAGCGCGAGAAGAAGGAAACTTTCTGGCGCATGATGTGGTCGAACATCCGGTTCTGAATGTCCGCCACCATGGCGTTCGAGATCTGATTGGAGAGCACGTTCTGTCCGTAGAGCGCCGCGCCGCGCGCCAGGAAGATGATCACGATCGCAAAAAACAGCGGCAGGATCAGCGGCGTGCTCTGCTTCACGAACACCGCCTGCACCACGTCCTTCACCATCCAGGCGATGCCGGCCGTCGTGCCGGACACCATGCCGATCAGAACGAAAATGATGACGTATTTCTTCCAGAAAAAGCGAAAATACTGGCGGAAGATGTCCAGAAACATGCTCGAGTCGCCCGTCGTGGGCAGCTTGAGAGCCCGCGAAAGCCACTTGGGGACGCGACTGGAACGCGTGCTGTCGGATGCCATGTCTGAACCTTCAACCTGTACAAGTAGAGAGCGGCCAGCCGACCTGTCGCTCTGTTGGGCAGCCCGCTGGGGACTGTTGCCCGATCCACGCTGTGCGGCGCCGGCGCTCGGCGGCAGAGCGCGGCCATTTTCGTCGCAGGGCGCACCTTTTGTCGGATAGGCGCCGGCGCCCGACTAGAACCTGGAACGCCCGCCGTCAAGCCAGATCGCGTCCGGGTCCATCCTTCGAAGCTCGTGACGGCGAAGCACCGACAGCTTTGCCGGTGGACTCGGCCTCAAATATGCTCCACCTAGATCCGCTCCGATTCCCGACCGGGCGCAGGTTTCGCATCCTCGGCGATTTTCCCTTCAAGAGCGCCAAGTAACGCTGGAACCAACCTAGATAATTCACCCGATGGCACGCTTGATCCCGTTCAAAGATATCCGCGACCGCCTCAAAAGTCTCGACAAGCGCAAACGGAAATATCTTTCCACGAAAGCCATCTTGTCGGTCCGCGGCATCTTGCCTTCCAAATTCCGGCGAAAGATGGAGCGACGCCTCGAAAAGTACGGGCCGAACACGGGCTCCGCCGACGGCGGCGATCGTGTGATCCGAAATGCCCGGATTTCGTCGCTCGTCCAAGACATGCGCCGCCTGGCCGCCGAAGGAACCGATTGATGCATATCGTCATCGATCTCCAGGGCGCACAATGCGAAAGCCGGTATCGCGGCATTGGACGCTACGCGCTGTCGCTCGCCGTCGCCATCGCGAAGAACCGCGGCGACCACAGGGTTACGATCGCCCTCAACTCGATTTTTCCCGCCTCGATCGATGCCATCAAGGCCGAGTTCGACGGCATTCTGCCGCCCTCCGACATCCGCGTCTGGCGCGGTATCGCGCACGTCCATAGCCGCGATCCGAACAATCGGTGGCGGCGCGAAGCGGCCGAGCAGGTGTTCGAGACCTTCCTTACCGATCTCGCGCCGGACGTGGTTCTGGTTCTCAGCCTGTTCGAGGGCTTCGCCGACGATGTGGTGACCACCGTCCCGCAAACGTCCGCGTTTTCGACGGCCGTCCTCCTGCACGATCTGATTCCGCTGATTTACAAGGAGAGCTACCTCACCGATCCGCTGCGATCGGAATGGTACTATCGCAAGCTCGCTCAGCTTCGCCGCGCCGACTTCCTGTTGTCCAACTCCGCCTCCAGCGCCCAAGAGGCGGTGGACCATCTCGGTTACCGGGAGGCACGGATCGTCAATGTCTCCGGTGCCGTCGATACACGCTTTCATCCGCGCGAAATTTCTCCGGCGGAGCGCCAACGCATCGGCCAAGCCTATGGGATCACCCGATCCTTCGTATTCTCCGCGCCCGGCGGCTTCGATCAGCACAAAAATGTCGGCGGTCTGATCGAAGCCTGGTCCAAGCTGCCGAACGCGGTGCGGTCCGCGCATCAGCTCGTGCTCGGCAGCCGGATCATGCCGACGACCGAACGGCGCTTTTCCAAACGCTGCCGCAAGCTTGGCCTGCGCGCCGGCGAGATCGTGTTCACCGGTTACCTGCCCGATAACGATCTGGTCGCGCTTTATGCCATGGCCAAGCTGTGCGTGTTCCCTTCCCAGCATGAAGGCTTCGGCCTGCCCGCCCTCGAGGCGATGGCGTGTGGCACGCCGACAATCGGCGGCAACCGATCCGCTGTGCCGGAAGTGCTCGGACACCCCGACGCCCTGTTCGACCCGATGTCGAGCGCCTCGATCGCAGCCAAGATCGGCGACCTGCTGCAAGATAGCAGCCGCCTCGACACACTGCGCCAGCATGCGCTCAAACAGGCGGCCCGCTTCTCATGGGACCACTCGGCGACGACGGCGATTGCCGCGATGGAACGCCTCGGCGGTCCCCGGCCAACCACCCTGCCCGTCGTCCGCCCGCAGCGGCTCGCAGTTGTCTTGCCCGACGCCAGCCTGCGCAGCGGCGCCGGCCATCGCCTGCGGGCATTCCTGCCTGCGCTTTCCAGGCGCTACCTGATCGACCTTGTGGACGCGAGCGGCGAGATCGACCCGAACACGCTCCAAGACGACATCTCGCGCTGCGATCTCCGAACGTTCCGCGCCCGCGCCGACGACTACGACCAGATCCTCTATTGTCTCGGTGGTGGTCTAGGCTCCGCCACGGTCGCCGATCTTGCCCGGAAAATCCCAGGAGCGGTGCTTCTGACCGACCTGGACCCGTCCGATCGCTTGGAGCGGACGCCCGCTTTGGAAGAGCGTGTTGAGCTGATCCGCTATTGCCGCGGCTATGTGGATTTTGCCAGCACTGGTTCAGATCCGGCCACGGTTCAGCCCGGCGGCCCCCTGGTGCAGGACGCGCTGGCCGAAGCCGTCGCGGTGTTTGCCGGCAGCGAGGCCCTGAAAGCAGCTGCCGCCGAAGCCGGGCTTGCCGGGGCAGAAGGCTGGCCGGTCATTGCGTTCCGCCACCAGCCTGCGCTGGGGCCGTCGATGCCTCGGGAGACAGCGCGTGAGCAGCTCGGCCTGAGCGACGATGAGCGGGCGATTGCGGTCTGCTGCGATCCGCTCTCCAGCCAAGCCGCCATCGACGGACTCATCCGGCTCGAAGACGACGCGCAGGCGGAAGGGCTTGCGCCGCACTATCTCGTGCTGGCATCGGGATCGTCCGCGGACCGTAGCCGCCTCGCCCGCACGATTGCGAACGCCGGTGGCCTCGCCGCCGATCGAGTCACTGTGCTTTCGCCGGCCCATGCGCAAAGTTTCGCAGCCGTTTGCGCAGCAGCCGATTGCGCCGTCGCCAGCGGCGGCGCGGTCGAAGCCGGCGAATCCGGTCTGGTCTTGGATCTCGCGGACGCGGGACTTGCCGTTGTCCTTCTTTCGGACCACGCACCCGCCGGCTCGATTTCCGCGGCGCTCGCTGGCACTGCACAGCCTTCCAGCCGCTTGGAACCATCTCCGACGCTGGATGCCCCGTCCGACGATCGCAGCCTGCCGCCAGCGCTCGCCGACGCGCTGGATCGTGCCTATGGTACCAGGCAACACCATCGTCTTCGCCGCGACGCCGTGGCCAAGATCGCCGCGCTCGGACCTCCTCCCGTTCACGATCCGAAACATCTGGAAGCTGTGAAGGACGACTGGTTCAAGGCGGCCCAATCGGTCGCTCTCAGCCTGCCGCCACGCAACGCGCCACGCCAGCTCTTGGTCGACGTCTCCGAACTGCTCCAGCGCGACGCCCGCACCGGCGTGCAACGGGTCACGCGTAGCGTTCTGAGGGAGTGGCTGGAGCATCCCCCTGCGGGCTTCCAAGTGCAGCCCGTCTACGCCACTCCGGACCAGAACTACCGGTACGCCACGCGCTTTACCCTCAATTTCCTCGGTTACGGCATCGTCGACGTCCCCGATTCGGAGGTCGATTTCAGCCCAGGTGACATCTTCTGCTTCCTGGATCTGCAGCACCACGTCGCGCTCAGCCATCGAGACTATTTCCAACTGCTGCGCAGCCATGGGGTGCGCGTGCACTATGTCGTGCACGATCTGCTGCCGATCCTGCTGGAGGGTATCTTCCCGCAGTCGATGAAAGCCCTCCACGAGGATTGGCTTGCCGCTGTCGCTGAATCCGACGGCGCATTCTGCGTTTCGCGCGCGGTCGCGAACGAGCTGGCCGATTGGATCCGCGACGCCGGCCTCGTCGACCGGCACCCATTCCATATCGGCTGGTTCCACCACGGCGCGGATTTCTCCGGGCTTCAGGCCTGGACCGGGCTTCCCGCCGACGCCAATGCCGTGCTCGGCGCCCTGGCGGAGCGCCCCACGTTCCTGATGGTCGGCACCATCGAACCGCGAAAAGGTCACGCCCAGACCCTCGATGCCTTCGAAGCTCTGTGGGCACGCGGGATTGACGTCAATCTCGCCATTGTCGGCAAGAAAGGCTGGCTGGTCGACGATCTGGTCAAGCGGATGGAACGACACCCGGAGCGTGGGAAACGGCTGTTCTGGCTGAGCGGCGTCAGCGACGAATATCTGGAGCGGATCTACGACACCAGCGTCTGCCTGCTTGCCGCCTCGCGGGGCGAAGGCTTCGGACTGCCGCTGATTGAATCGGCCCACTACAAGCTGCCGATTCTGGCGCGCGATCTGCCCGTGTTCCGGGAGGTCGCAGGCGATCACGCGAGTTTCTTCACCGCCTCCGACGGCAAGGAGTTGGCGGTCGCTGTGGAGAACTGGCTGCAGCTCTACCGCAAAGGCGAGCATCCGCGTTCCGATGCCATGCCCTATCTCACCTGGTCGGAAACGGCAGCCAGGCTCGCCCGGGCCGTCATCAACGACGAATACCTGATCGAGCTCAAAATCTAGCGAGCGGGACGCAGGCGGTCGGAAAGCCGATTCCCGGTTGCCCTGAAAACGCTCTGAGGCAAGAGAAAGCCTTTTCCGGCGCTCACGCCAGAGGCTCGGTCGGCCACTCGTAAAATTCCGAGTAGCCGTCGGCGAACAGCGCCTCCAGCAGATAGCGGGCAACGCGCCAGTTCGGCGTGCGTTCGCGCGCCAGCCGCCAACCGATTTCGGCCCGCCTGCGGCGCTCCGCATCGTCGCGCCAAAGTCGCGCCATCGCCTCGGCCAGATCTTCCCGCCCTTGGAACGTGATCGCACCGTCTTCCAGCAGATCCTCGAACTGCGCCGGGGCATGGGTGAAGGTCGCCGACCCAATCCCTAGGAGCTGGCCGATCCGATCGGAGGCATAGTAGCGCAGCGACGGCACACGGTCGTCGATCGGCAGGCAGGGCGACATCGCCCCCTTTGCCAGCGTCTCGTAAAATTCCAGGCTGCGGAGCTGAACGCCCGTCGCCGCCCGCCCGCCGATCTCGAAGCGAAAGCCTTCGGGCAAATGGCTCTTCAGATAGTCGAGCTGGGCCGCCCGACCGAGCCGACCCGTGCCGAGAAACACGCCATCCCAGGCGAGATCTGCCGCTCGCACCTCAAACACGCGCCCCGTCTCGACGGCCGGATCGACCATCGTTGCGGGAAGATAGGAGATCGAGCCCGGCCGTTCGACGATTTCCGCAAGCGCGTCGCTGCCGGCGGAGGTGATGAACCCCATGTCCGCGAGTGCCGCCTGCCTCGCGAAGGAAGCAACGGCGGCTTTGTTGACCTGAGGATCGTCGACGCAAAAACGCGCAATCCGCACCCCGGGTGCGCGCTCGCGGATCGCCGCAAAGACCTCCGGCCCGGTCAAATCGGCGTGGCCCATCAAGACGACGTGCGGCCGAAAATGCGTCACCGTTTCCAGAAAGCGCTTGTGCATGCGCCCGACGCCCCAGCGCTTGCCGGGAAGCGGCGCCAGTTCGCGGGCGGTGTCGCGGTCGGAGAAGCCGAGCACGAGATGGCCGAGCCGGATCAGCCCGCGATAAAGCTTTTGCTCGACATTGTAGTAGAAGGTCTGCCGCCGGCGCCGATCGAAATTGGCGAACACCAGGATGCGCAACGGCTCGTCGGTCGCAATCACCATGCCGGCTGCGCCCTCTTCCCCACCCGCCGAGCGGCCGCGTTCCGCGCCGATCTCATTCCCGGCGCAGGATCTTGTCGGTCAGCACATCCGCCCAGTAGTTGGAGCGGAACTCGTGCAGCAGCGCCTCGCGATCGTAGCGGGTGTCGATCCATTCCAGGAATGACAGCCCCTGCGCCTCGCCCTCCCTCTTGAAACGCTTCAGGAAGGCATCCAGCACGCCGGTCTTGGCAAAGCTGAAATGGCCGAAGCGCCAGTTGAGCTGACGGATGGCGGCGTCGGCGTTGCCCCCCTTGCGCAGAAGCACATAGAGCGCTGAGCCCATGCCGGCCCGGTCCGCGCCGGATTTGCAATGCATCAGCGCCGGATATTCGATCTGCTCGAATAGGTCCTTGGCGAAGTGCACCGCCTCCCGCGACGGCGGCTCGCGCGAAAACAGCGGCAGGTTGACCAGGTTCAGGCCCTTACTTTCGCAGGTCTCGCGCATCAGCGGCCAGGCGCCGAAATTGGACGAGTGGCGCAGCGAGATGATCGTACGCACCCCCCGCCGGCGCGCCCAGCGAATGTCTGAGGGGATCGGCTGAGACGAACGCCACAGCTCCTCGCTCACCCGATGGCGATTGCGATAAATGAGCCGGAAGACGCCATGGTCCTTGATGAGCGTGCTGCCCCAAGCGGCAAAGCGGTCGCTGGACGTGCCGAGGGGACGCTCCCACCGTCCGAGGTCTTGATCGTCGTTGGCCATGAATCCTGTCATCTTCCGCGTCGCCTGCCGAACCGGCGGCTGCGCCGTGGCGGTCTCATTATCCCAGCCGACCCCGCACTGCAATTTTCTTGAGGCCTCGATATGGTGCGCCGAGCGCGCAACCCCAAATCATTGACTGCGGCCGCAATTTCTCCCGCTCGGCCTTCTAACGGGTCTTTTTGCGATGACCTCCCCCCTCTCCGACCCCGCTGCACCGATCACCCCGCCAAGCGTCACGATCCGAAGGGCCGGCATCGCGGATCTGCCCGCTCTGGAAACGCTTGAGCAGGCAAGCTTCGCCAGCGACCGGTTGTCGCGACGCAGCCTGCGCACGCTGATCGCGCGCCCGAGCGCGAGCGTTTTGGTCGCGGAGACCGCACAAGGACTCGCCGGCTCGGTCTTGGTTCTTTTCCGCCGCAACACCCGCGCCGGACGGGTCTATTCCCTCGCCGTGCGTCCCGAAGCGCGCGGCGCCGGCATCGCGGCGATGCTGATGGCGGCCGCCGAACGCGAAGCCGCCAGCCGGGGCGCGGAGGTCATCCGACTGGAAGTACGCGCCGACAATCCGCCCGCGATCGCGCTTTATCGCAAACTCGGCTATCGCCAGATCGGCCATCGTAAGGCCTACTATCAAGATGGCGAGGATGCCCTGCGATTCGGCAAGTCGCTCGTCTGCGAACGTCCGGTTCGGCCGGGCGTTTTCCGTCACAAACGCCGACCGCACCGGCCGGGAGAGGCTTCTTGAGCGACTGGGTCATCCTCATCGACCAGTATCGCGACTTCGATCAGGCCGAGACCATCCATAAGGTGCTCGCGGTCCGCGACTACATTGCGCGTCCCCAGATTTTCGAGGGCCGCCGGCCGATTCTGGTCAACCTGTCGCGCAGCTACGCCTATCAGAGCGCGGGCTACTACGCCTCGCTTCTGGCCGAGGCGCGCGGGCATCGGGTGCTGCCGACCGTGCACACCATGATCGAGCTGTCGCGCAAGGCGCTCTATCGCGCCAGCCTACCGGAACTCGAAGACGCCTTGAACCGCGAACTCAACCGGATGCGCGAACCGCCGGAGCGCCCGTTTCGCCTGCTGGTCGGGTTCGGCCTGCCGGATCGTCCGGGATTCGAGCGCTTTGCTGCACTTCTGTTCGACTGGTACCGGGCGCCCCTGATCGAAGTCAGCGTCGGCGCCGGTCCCTGGGCTCAGATCACGCGCCTGCGCACGCCGCCTATCCACAGCCTGAACGCAGCAGACCGGCCATTTTTGACGAGCTGCCTTGAACGGCACACGCGTCGACGCTGGCGCAATCCGAAGGCGCGCCGGCCCGCACGCTACACGCTTGCCGTCCTCCAAAACCCGCGCGAGGCTCTGCCCCCCTCCAGCCGGCGCTCGCTGGAACAGCTCGCCAGCGTCGCGGAGCGCATGGCGATCGCGGTCGAACCCATCCAGAAGTCGGACCTCCACCGTCTCGCCGAATACGACGCGCTCTTCATCCGCGAAACGACCTCGATCGACAACCACACCTACCGGTTCGCCCGCCGGGCGGAGCAGGAAGGCATGCCGGTGATCGACGATCCGACGTCGATGATCCGCTGCACCAACAAGATCTACCTCAAGGAGCTCCTGGAAGCCCACAAGGTGCCGATCCCGGACAGCCGCGTCATCGCCAGCGTGGCGGACGCCACCCGGGTCTCCGAACTCCTGGGATTGCCGCTCGTGCTGAAGGTGCCGGACGGATCGTTCAGCCGCGGTGTACACAAGGTGCACACGCAGGCGGAGCTACGCACGCTGGCGACGGCGCTCCTGGAGGAGACCGATCTGCTACTCGCCCAGGAGTTCATGCCCACCGCGTTCGACTGGCGGGTGGGGATCCTGGGCGGCCAGGCGTTGTTTGCCTGCCAGTATCTGATGGCCAAGAACCATTGGCAGATCATCAAGCACGAGGACGGCAAGGCCGCTCGCGAAGGCGGGTTCAAGACCTTCGCCGTGGAAGATGCGCCGCCCGAGGTGATCGACATTGCGCTGCGCGCCGCAGCCCCGATAGGCGATGGGCTCTACGGGGTCGACATCAAGGTCGGACCGAAAGGGCCGGTGGTCATCGAGATCAACGACAATCCCAACCTCGACACCGACGTGGAAGGCCAGGTTTTGCGCGATCGCTTGTGGCGCTCGGTGCTGGAATGGTTCCTCGCCCGCCTGGATGCCCAGCGCGGCCCCAGATAAGCCTCCGCGCAAAAACTGGGTCCGGTTGACGCGAGAACCGGAGCGACAGGAACAGAGGCCGAAAGTGCCGGAATGCGCGCACTTGCGTGCTGTCCGTCGCGCTCACGCGGTGGCGGCGAATCGCTCTAAAGCGTTTTCCAGGCCGAGTGGAAACCGCTTGGCCGTTCGGAAACATGTCGAAACAATAACTTAGGCTCGCTCCGTGAGTCCGAGAAAAGCGGAACGGGTCTAGCTTCCTGAATTCGACGCATGGTTGGACGGCGGCGGATCTAAAAAACCATTTTTTTTTTGGAACCCAATCGCCGACGAACCATTCCCCCTTACATGCGGAGTTGTATCCAACGCACCGACCGTCCCTAAGGGCCGTTCGGACCAACCCGTTGGATGCGGAGCGAAGGGGGGACGAAAAACACTTCAGAAGGCTGGGAATTCTGCAGGCTGACGGGCCCATCGGGCAGCCGGGAGCACCTGGATAGCCGACCTGTATACCACAAGAATAATTGAATTGGTAGGTTCAGAATTCAGCAGATATCCCTATTTTAACCGCGACGCTTGCTCAGTTCCGCCAACGTGGAATTCGGGGCGCGGAATGTTCTCAGCGCGCTGTGGCACAGCTACGGCCAACACCCGCCGGGCAAGTGGAAACCTTATAAGGCACAATCGTGCCGCGGTAACTGGGGGCCTGTGCGAGCAGCGGCGCTCTATTACGCCCAAGCGACACCAGACATCACGATGGTGACTGGTGGCGCCGTCTATTTTGCCTGACACAATCCGCCTCACCGCGGCCGACAGACCAAAGGAAAAGGACGACTGATGTCACGCAATTTCATTTTCACCTCGGAGTCGGTCGGCGCCGGGCACCCGGACAAGGTCGCAGACAACGTCTCCGATGCGGTGCTCGACGCCTGCCTGGCGCAGGATCCGAACTCGCGCGTCGCATGCGAAACGCTGGTGAACACGGGTCTGGTTGTCCTGTCGGGTGAGATCACCACCAAGGCGCAGATCGACTACACCGACATCGCCCGCGATACGATCCGCGACATCGGCTACGACGACCCGCGTTACGGCTTCGACGGCAACTCCTGCGCCGTGCTCGTGGCCATGGACAAGCAGTCCCCCGACATCGCTCAGGGCGTCGACGAGGGTGCCGGTCTCGACCTCGAGCAGGGCGCGGGCGACCAGGGCCTGATGTTCGGCTTTGCCTGCCGCGAGACCGAGCAGCTCATGCCGCTCCCGATTCAGCTCGCCCATCGCCTCACCGCCAAGCAGGCCGAGGTGCGCAAGGCCGGCAAGCTGCCGTGGCTGCGTCCGGACGTGAAGAGCCAGGTCTCGGTGGCGTACGAGAACGACAAGCCGACCCATGTCGACACCATCGTGCTGTCGACCCAGCACGACGAAGAGATCTCCTACGAGGATCTCAAGGCAGCGGTCATCGAAGAGATCGTGATGCCCGAGGTGAAGAGCTTCGGCGTCAACCAGGACATCAAGTTCCACATCAACCCGACCGGTCGCTTCGTGATCGGTGGTCCCGTGGGCGACTGCGGCCTGACCGGCCGTAAGATCATCGTCGACACCTATGGCGGCATGGGCCGTCACGGCGGCGGCGCGTTCTCCGGTAAGGACCCGACGAAGGTCGACCGCTCGGCCGCCTACGCGGCCCGCTACGTGGCGAAGAACATCGTCGCCGCCGGCCTGGCCGACACCTGTGAAGTCCAGATCGCGTACGCCATCGGCGTCGCGCGTCCGGTCTCGGTGAACATCAACACCTTCGGCACCGGCAAGACCGGTGAGGACCGGATCGCCGCGCTCGTGCGCGAGCACTTCGATCTGCGTCCGAAGGGCATCGTCCAGATGCTGGACCTGCTGCGTCCGATCTATCGCCCGACGGCCGCCAACGGCCACTTCGGTCGCCCGGAGGACAGCTTCTCCTGGGAGAAGACCGACAAAGCCGAGGCGCTGGCCGCCGACGCCGGCGTCAAGATCGCTTCCTAGGGAGTTTGCGGCCCCGGATGGAACCCTCCTTCCGGGGCCGCCCATTTCCGGCAGCCTGCCGGATCGTCTGCGCCAGGCGTCTCGGCCGGCCCAGACATTTGCCAGTGCCGCGCCGATTGTCGGCGCACCCGCGCTGCCGGAGCGAAACAAGAACAATCGCCAACGTGCTGCGCAGCCCCCTGCGCAGCACATTCTAAAACGTCCGCCCGTCAGCGATTTGGCGTCGTGCGCTTCAGCGCACGCGGCGCCCTGCAATCGCCGAAGAGGCCGGACAGCGAAGGACCGTACCGATGCAACAGAAAGCCGAACAGAACACCGAGCTCGTCGCCACTGAACAGCAGTATGGCGAGGACCCGACCGCGGTTCGCGAAACCGATCAGTACCGGGCCGAATATATTCAGTCGTTCGTGGAGAAGTGGGACGAGCTGATCGACTGGGAGGGCCGCGCCGAGAGCGAGGGCCGCTTCTTCATCGACGTTTTGCGTTCCCGCGGGGCCCACACCGTGCTCGACGTGGCGGCCGGAACGGGCTTCCACTCCGTGCGCCTGCTGGAGGCGGGCTTCGACGTCACCACCTGTGACGGCAGCGCCGCGATGCTGGCCCGCGCTTTCGAAAACGGCAAGCAGCGCCAGCTCATCCTGAAGACGGTGCAGTCGGACTGGCGCTGGCTTTCCAAGGACGTCAACGGAAAGTTCGACGCCATCATCTGCCTTGGCAACTCGTTTACGCATCTGTTCGACGAGAACGACCGTCGCCGGGCGCTTGCGGAGTTCTACGCCTGCCTGAAGCACGATGGCGTGCTGATCCTCGATCAGCGCAACTATGACGCCATTCTCGACAAGGGCTTCAGCACCCAGCACAAATACTACTATTGCGGCGACCAGGTCGTGGCCGAGCCGGAATATGTGGACGACGGTCTGACCCGGTTCCGCTATTCCTTCCCGGACGGATCCCAGTACAACCTGAATATGTGCCCGATCCGGAAGAACTATATGCGCAAGCTGCTGCGCGAGGCCGGGTTCCAGACCATCCGCACCTATGGCGACTTCCAGGAGAGCCATGAGGAGTACGATCCGGACTTCTTCGTCCACGTCGCGGAGAAGACGTTCATCGAGGACGCCGGTCAGCCGGAAGACGAGACCCTCGCCGACACCGCCCAGGCGGCGGCCGATACGGCGGAGGCGTATTACGACGACAAGGCGGCCGACCAGTTCTACTTCAACATCTGGGGCGGCGAGGACATCCACGTCGGTCTCTACGAGACCACGAAGGACATCAAGGAAGCCAGCCACCTCACCGTTCGCAAGATGTGCGAGAAGTCTGGCAAGGTCGACGCCGACACCAAGGTGTTGGACATCGGCGCCGGCTATGGCGGTTCGGCCCGGGTGATCGCCCGCGAGTACGGCGCCCCGGTCGTCGCGCTCAACATCTCCGAGATCCAGAACGAGCGCGACAGGCAGCTCAACCGGGAGCAGAAGCTCGACCATCTGGTGACGGTGAAGCACGGTTCCTACGAGGACATCCCGGAGGCCGACGAGAGCTTCGACCTGGTGTGGTCGCAGGACGCGATCCTGCACTCCGGCAACAAGCGGAAGGTGTTTGAGGAAGTGTTCCGGGTGCTGAAGCCCGGCGGCCGCTTCATCTTCACCGATCCGATGCAGGCTGACGTGGTGTCCGATCCGGCGCTGTTGCAGCCGGTGCTGGATCGCCTGCACCTCGACAACATGGGCTCGTTTGCGCTCTACCGTAAACTGGCGCGGGAAGCGGGCTTTACCGAGGGTGAGCATCTGGAGCTGACCCACAATCTGCGCACTCACTATGCCCGGGTCGCCGAAGAGGTGAAGGCCGACTACGACAACCTGGTCAAGCTGTCGGCCGAGGACTACCTGCAGCGCATGCTGAAGGGCCTCGACGCCTGGGTGACGGCGGCCGATGCCGGCAATCTGGCCTGGGGCATCCTGCTCTTCCAGAAGCCGGAAGCAATCTAAGCCGGGGTCAGGAAAGACGGGAGGCGGGTTTTCGTTTCCCGCTCTCCCTTCTCGAACCGAATGCGAAAGGGCGCGCTTGCCGGCGCGCCCTTTTTTTGAGAGCGCCGCGATTGCACTCTACACATTCGTTTGAACGGGGGCGAAAGCCGGCTTTCGGAGCAATCCGAGACTGGACCTGGCGCCCTCAATTCATACTCTTGAGACTTGGAATCGGCTTTAGGTCGTCGTCACGTGCTGCGGCTAACGGCCTGGAGCGATCCGGCCGGACAGCCCCAGACAGAGGGAGGACTTTGGATGCGCATGCGCACCCTACGTCGCGTCGCGTTCGCGGCAGTCGCGATCGTCGCCAGCGTTTCGGCGCCGGTGCCGGGGCGAGCGGCAGACATCGTGATCGGGGTGGCCAACTGGCCGTCAGCGATTGCCACCGCCCATCTTTTGAAGGCGCTGGTCGAGACCAAACTGGGCAAGACCGCCACGCTTGAGGAGGCCTCCCTGCCCGAGCTGTTCGCCGCGGCCGATGCCGGCACCGTCGACATCCTTCCGGAGGTCTGGCTGCCGAACTACCGGGCCCAGGTGCGCAGCTATGTCGACAAGGAACACTCCGTGGTGCTGGCGCCGCGCGGCATTCCCGCGCGCCAGGGCCTTTGCACCACAAAGGTGGCTGCGGAAGAATACGATCTCCATTCCGTCGAGGATCTGACCAAGCCCGAAACGGCCGGCCTTCTCGACACCGACCAGGACGGGCGCGGCGAGATCTGGATCGGCGCCGACGGATGGAACTCCACCAACGTGGAGCGCATCCGGGCCAAGAGCTACGGCTACGACAAGACCATGACGCTGATCTCCGCCGACGAGCCGGTGGCCATGGCCGGCCTCGACGTGGCCGTCGCGCTGGGCGAACCGATCGTGTTCTACTGCTACGAACCCCACCACATGTTCGCGCTGCACGATCTGGTCATGCTGGAGGAGCCTCCGCATGATCCGACCAAGTGGGTGATCCGTACGCCCGAAGACACTCCGGATTGGCTGGAGCAGTCCACCGCGGCGACCGCGTGGCCGGTCTCCTTCATTCACACCGCCTATCGCAGCGGTTTCGACGACGATGCACCGGAAGTGGTCGCCCTCCTCTCCAATCTCGACCTGGAGGCCGACGCCATCTCGGATATGACCTACGCCCTGATCGTGGAACGCCGCGATCCGGATGCCTACGCCGCCGAATGGATCGAAGCCAACCCGGATCGGGTGGCGCGCTGGCTCGCAGAATAAGCCGAGGAAAGACACGCCATGACCGCACGACACCTTCTTGTCGCCTTCGCCGCCATGCTCCTCACGGCCAGCTTTGCCGCTTCCGCACTGGCGCAACAGACCTCCCGGATCTACGATCCCTCCAGCAACCAGTGGATCGTCTACGATCCGGCAAAGGTGGACCGCGACGCCACCGCTCGCGGCGTCACGCCGGAGCGCTTCAAGCGCAAGCTGGTTCCCTTCCGCACGTCGGAGCCTCCCGGAACCATCATCATCGACACCGACCGGAAATTCCTGTTCTACGTGCTGCCGAATTTCCAGGCGATCCGCTACGGCGTGGGCGTGGGCAAAGAAGGCTTCGGCTGGTCCGGCGAGGTCTATGTGGGCCGCAAGGCGGAATGGCCGAGCTGGACTCCGACCCCGGACATGATCGAACGTGATCCCTCGCTCACCGAATATGTCACCGGCATGCCCGGCGGGATCGAAAATCCGCTCGGGGCCCGCGCCCTCTATCTCTACCAAAGCGGGCGCGACTCGCTCTATCGCATCCACGGCACCAACGAGCCCTGGTCGATCGGCCTCAACGTTTCGTCCGGCTGCATCCGCATGAACAATGCCGACGTGGAAGATCTGTTCTCCCGGGCACCGGTCGGCACCAAGGTGATCGTTCTGAAGCAAGGCGCAGCGCTGTTCCAGCCGAGCTGATCGAAGGAGCATCGCGCAACCCGCAGATGTCGCGCGCCAGCCTTTGCGACGCGGAGACGTGAGGCACGCGGTTCGCTCACCGGATCGTGTTCGTCCAGTCTCCGTTCTCGCGCGCAAACGAGGCTGTCACCCGTATTTTTTGCGGCCCGTTGTGCTACTCGCATCCAACGAGTCCGATGATGGTATCGGGTCGCACCTGATCAAGTGCGCCCCGGATGTGGATGTAGAGGCTGGCCGATGATCTCTTCCGTAACGACACGCCGCGCCGCGCGCCCCGCCGCCACACTGGCAATCGCCGCGGCCGTGTCCGGCGGGCTGTTGCTTGCCCCGGCGGCAGCCCAGGAGCAGATCTTCGATCCGGCGAGCAGCTCGTGGATCAGCTACAACCCATCCCAGCTCGATCGCGGCACCGTCGGGCGCAAGGGCGTTCCCCAGAAATATAAGCGCACCGAAGTGCGGTTCCGCACCGGCGAAGCGCCCGGCACGATCATCGTCGATACCGACAAGCACTATCTCTACTACGTGCTTCCCGGCGGCAAAGCTGTCCGCTACGGGGTTGGCGTCGGACGCGAGGGCTTCGCCTGGTCCGGCGAAACCAAGGTCGGCCGCAAAGCGCAATGGCCGAGCTGGACGCCGCCTGCAGAGATGATCGCGCGCGACCCCAAGCTGAAGAAATATGCCGGCGGCATGCCCGGCGGCGTCGACAACCCGCTCGGCGCCCGTGCGCTCTATCTCTACGAAGGCAACCGCGACTCGCTCTACCGCATCCACGGCACCAACGAGCCGTGGTCGATCGGTCAGAACGTCTCGTCGGGATGCATCCGTATGCTCAACGACGATGTCGAGGATCTCTACAGCCGCGCCTCCGTGGGCTCGAAAGTCGTCGTGATCCAAAATGGCGGACTGCTGTCGGGATTTTAGCGCCCGCCCCTAGGTCATGGACTAGGCATAGAGGCTGCGTCGAAGAAAGGGCCGGTGCAGCCCGAGTCGAAGTTCACAACAGCCTCTAGAGCATGTCCAGGCCAAGTGGAAACCGGTTGGCCGTCCGGACATGCGTCAAAACAAAGGGTTAGAGCCGATCGGCGTTTCCGTGAAACGCTGACAGGCTCTAACTTCGGAGCACATCTCAGGCGCCACAGGTGCTGACGCGTTGTTACAAACACTCGGTAGAGTGACACGGGGAAATTGGCGAAGATCACAGCCTAAATATTGGGAACGCCTCAACCCATAAGGGGGTCGACCATGCGTCGTCACCATGTTCGTGTTGCCCGCCTCGCTGCCGCCGCCGTCCTGCTTACCGCGTCAGCTTCAACCGCCCTCGCGCTCGATCCCGGACCCGGTGTGGGACGGCCGGGTCCCGGTGTGCGCCCGGCCCTTACACCTGGCGTCGGCGTTGGAGCGCCGGGCGTGGGTGTCGCGCCGGGCACGCCGGCGACCCGCACGATCGCGCGTCTGCCGGCGGGGTGTACGAGTGTGCGCTATCACGGCTACGCCGCCTATCACTGCGGCGGCGTCTACTATCGCCCTGTGGTCCAGAACAACACCACGGTCTACGTCGTCATCGACTGACCCAGACAACAGCCACGCCGATCAATGCGGTCCGTCCGCTTCGTCCTGGGCGGCCCGCATGGTCTCTATTACCGTCGTCATCATCGCGACGAACTGAGCGCGTTCGGCCGGATCCAGCCGGGCGAGCGCGAGATTATTCTGCGCCTTCGCGGCCTCGATCGCGGGCGCTTCGAGCGCCTTAGCCTTCGCCGTCAGCCAGATCTGCTGGGAGCGCCCGTCTGCCGGATGCGGCGTGCGACGGATTAGGCCGTCACGCTCCATGCGGGCGAGCGTGTTCGCCATCGTCGCCTGCTCGATCGACAGCCGCTCGGTCAGTTCCTTTTGCGTCAAACCATCGTTGACCCAAAGCTCCAGCAGCGCCGGGAAATTTCCCGGCGATAGCCCGAGCGGCCGAATGCGTGCGTGTATCCCCTGAGCGAACAGGCGCGCCATGTGGTTGGCCAGATAGCCGGCAGAGGTCCATTTGTCAAAATCCATGCGCCCTTTGTGCACTTGTATAGCTCGCTATTCAATTATATATAGCTTGCTATCTATATAGCCGAAGGAGACATCCATGACCCGCCGCTCTCCCTTGTCCACAGCCGCTGCGGCAGCCGCGACGCTCGCCACCGCCGTACCGGCCGCCGCCGACGTCACCCTCATCAACGTGTTCGAGATCCCTCCGGGTCAGGAAGAGCGCGTGATCACCGCCTGGGAAAAGGCCCGAGACTTTCTGAAGGAGGAGCCCGGCTACGTGACCACAGCACTCCATCGCGCCGTGTCTCCGAATGCCCGGTTCGCGCTCGTCAACGTGGCGACCTGGGAAAGCCCTGAAGCATTTATGGTCGCGACCAAGCGCATGCAGGACGCGAACATTTTCCCCGATATCGAAGGGCTAGGCGTCAATCCGGCGCTTTACCGGATCGTGCGCCGGGATGACGGCGCGTCCTCGCCCTCGGAGAACTGATCATGCGCATCAAAAGCTCCCCGGAGCGCTACGGGGTGGTGGCGATCGCCCTGCATTGGACGATCGCCGTCCTCCTCCTCGTCGCTTTGGCGTCCGGGTTCGCCGCCGACAGCCTGGGACCCGGAGGTGCAGGCCCCCTCGCCCTCCATGCCGCCAGCGGTATCCTGGCCGCGATCTTGATGGTGGTCCGGCTCTTGTGGTGGTGGTCCGCCGATACGCGGCCGGCCGCGCTTGCCGGACCGGCCAAGCCGGTCGCGACCGCGACCCATGTCCTGTTGCAGCTCATTCCGCTTGCGCTCGCATTCAGCGGGGCGGCCATGCTGGTCCTGTCCGGCACCCTACCCGCCTTGATTGACGGCGGGCCGCTGCTCGACTTTTCGGGCCTTGCGGCGCGGGGGCCACACGGGATCGCCGCCCGCCTGCTGATTGCGCTGATCGTGCTGCACGTGGCCGGCGCGCTCTACCACCATGTCCGGCTCAAGGACTCCACCTTGGCACGGATGGGGATCGGAACCGCACGCTTCTAGCGCCGATACAGGAAGCGGCCGTCAGGCCGCTTCCTTGGATTCGCTTCCGAGCGCGTCCTCCAGAATGGTCCCGAACGCCTGCCCAGCGATCCGGGCGACCTTAGGATCCTTGGTGATCATCGCGGTGACAATCGCTCCGTCGATCAGCATCGCCGCCTGATGGGTCAGGCGTTTCGGATCCGCCGCTCCTGCCTCCAGCGACAAGCGCTCGATCTCCTCCAGCACGACCGTCTTGTGCGCAATCGCCAGTTCGCGCATGCGGTCGTCCGCCTTCGAGCCCTCGCCGACGGCATTGATGAACGGACACCCGTAGAAGCGCTTCGCGGCGAACCAGCTCTCCAGCACCTTGAAGATGCGCTCCAGCTTCTTGCGCGGGCCGCCGCGGGCGCGATGAACCTCGCTCAAAAACCAGGTGCGCCAGGCGCGGCCTTCCGCGTCCAACACCGCCTCGACCAGCCCCTCCTTGGAGCCGAAGCACTTGTAGAGGGTCGTCTTGGCGGTCCCGGCAAGCGCTACGACCTTGTCGACGCCGGTGGCGCTGATGCCGTCGCGGCAGAACAAGACCGACGCCGCCTCCACCAACTTATCGCGCGGCGTGTCGCCGAAGACCGGTTCGAACCCGTGCTTCTCGGTCATGCGTGTTCCCTCTCAACGTCAACCGCTTGCGATCCCCACCCCCGACACGCGGGCTGCGGCAATCGCGACAGAAGACCGATCGGCCGCGCGTCGCTCCCACGCGCGCAAACGCGGCGGAAACACGGGCAACACGAGTCGGCAGATACGGACCGATCTGTATCCAATACGCCTCGATCGCGATTTGGGCAACGTTCCAATCGGCTGATTTTCCTAATCAATTGGAAAAGGCACCTTCTCCCACTGCTCATACCGCGGCGCACAATTAAGCGGAAGCCTATTGTTTAAGCAGAGAAAAGGAACCGGTTTCTCTCGGAGCCTTTGAATGTAGAACGTATTTTCTTGTTTATCTACAGATGCTTACATAATCCATGAGCAGTTGGCACAATTTTTGACTATTGACCGGATGGAAACAGACCGGTTTGTTTTTACCGTCGAGATATCGAGGAATTCAGGCATGGCCTTTCGCGGAGCACACATTCAGGTCGACCACGTCAGCCATGCCTATCGGCGCGGTGGTCCGCTCGCGATCCGCGACATGAGCTTCGATGTCACGCCCGGCGAAGCCCTGGTTCTCGTCGGCCGCTCCGGCTGCGGAAAGTCGACGCTGCTGCAGATCCTCTGCGGCCTGCTGCATCCCGCAGATGGCCGGGTCCTGATCGAGGGCGAGCCGGTCGAGGCGCCTTCGCCGGATTGGGTGATGATGTTCCAGGCGCCGAGCCTCTACCCCTGGATGACGGTGGAGCAGAACGTCGCGCTCGGGCTGCGTTTTTCCGGCCGCTCGCGCGAGATCAAGTCCCGGGTGCCGGAGATGCTGGAGTTGGTGGAACTCTCCGCCTTCGCCAAACGCAACGTCCAGGACCTGTCCGGCGGCCAGCAGCAGCGCGTGGCACTGGCACGCTCGCTGGCCCCCAACCCTCACGTCCTCCTGCTGGACGAACCGTTGTCCGCCCTCGACGCCTTCACCCGGCACGCCCTTCAGCGCGACATCCGCCGGATCGCCGCGGAAATGGGCATCACCCTGGTGCTCGTCACCCACGACATCCAGGAGGCCGTCATGATGGCCGATCGCGCGCTGGTGCTGAGCGCCAACCCCGGCGAGATCTCCGCGGAAATCGGGATCCCGATTGCCGGCGAGCGCCTTCCCAACACTCCGGAGTTCGCCGCCGCCCGCCATGAACTCGTGCGCGCCTACGAGGCCGCCGCGGGCCTCGCCATGGCCGATGTCGACCGTCTCGAAACCGAAGCCGCCGAACCGCTGCCGGCCGCGCGCCAGGGCCGCGCGTAAGCGCCCGCCAGATCGCAAAAGAGGGGAATTTCATGGCTGATCACGTCCACCACCACGCGCTCTGCGGATGCGAACATACGGATGCAACCGAAGGGGTGACCCGACGTCAGACCTTGGACATGCTCGCCGCAGGTGGTCTCGCTTCGCTGATGGGCTCGTTCGCCGCCGGCCTGCCCCGTCCGGCCTACGCCCAGGACGACGATGTGGTGCGGATCGGCTATTTGCCGATCACCGACGCAACCGCCCTCCTGGTCGCGCACGGCAAAGGCTTCTTCGAGGACGAGGGCCTGGAAGCGGAACGTCCAACCCTGATCCGGGGTTGGTCGCCGCTGGTGGAATCGTTCGCGGCCAACAAGTTCAACCTGGTCCACCTGTTGAAGCCCATCCCGGTGTGGATGCGCTACAACAACAACTTCCCCGTCAAGCTGATGGCCTGGGCCCACACCAACGGTTCCGCGCTGGTGGTCGGCGGTCACACGGGCATTGAGGATTTCTCCCAGCTCGGCGGCAAGCAGGTGGCGGTGCCGTTCTGGTACTCCATGCACAACATCGTGCTGCAGTACGCGCTTCGAAAGTCCGGCGTTACCCCGGTCATCAAGAGCCAGGGCGAGCCGCTCGCCGACAACGAGTGCAACCTGCAAATCCTGGCGCCGCCGGAGATGCCGGCCGCCCTCGCCTCGCGCAAGATCGACGCCTACATCGTCGCCGAGCCGTTCAACGCCATGGGCGAGATGAAGGCCGGTGGTCGGGTGCTGCGCTTCACCGGCGACATCTGGAAGAACCATCCCTGCTGCGTGATCTGCATGCACGAGCAGACCACGACCCATAAGCCGGAGTGGACTCAGAAGGTCATGAACGCGCTCGTCAGGGCGCAGATCTACGCCTCCGAAAACCCGACCGACACCGCGATGCTGCTGTCGCGCGATGGCCAAGGCTATCTGCCGATGCCGGCATCCGTGATCGAGCGGGCGATGACCGACTATGCCCAGGACGAGACCTATCTCGCCGACGGCGCGATCAAGCATCCCGACTGGGGCAACCATCGCATCGACTTCCAGGGCTGGCCCTACCCGACGGCGACCAAGCTGATCGTGGAGGAGATGAACAAGACCCTGGTCGCCGGCGACACCACCTTCCTGCAGGGCCTGGATCCGGAGTTCGTGGCCGACGACCTGGTCAATTACGACTTCGTGAAAGCCGCGCTGCAGAAGTATCCGGACTGGCAGAACGACCCCTCCGTCAATCCGGATGATCCGTTCAACCGGGAAGAGGTGCTGGCGCTGTGACGGCTTCCGGCGACATCGCAGAGCGCGAGACCGGCGGGTCGGTCTCGCTCACCATGCGCCCGCCGCCCGGGTCGGCGGAGCGCATGGGCAAGGCGCTCGAAGGGCTGTTCTATGCCGTCCTCGGCATCGCCCTTCTCCTGGCGCTATGGTGGCTCGGCGCCTGGGCCGTGCGCAACAACCCGCGCCTGTTCGCCTTCGCCGACTTCGCCCCGGCGCCGGCGCTCGCCAGTCTGTGGCGGATGATCACCACCGGCGAGGCCGTCGACA
The DNA here is from genome assembly GCF_040750475.1 of Amorphus sp. 3PC139-8. Lineage (NCBI taxonomy): Bacteria > Pseudomonadati > Pseudomonadota > Alphaproteobacteria > Hyphomicrobiales > Amorphaceae > Amorphus > Amorphus sp. 3PC139-8. The sequence continues at coordinate 39,864 of NZ_JABJVY010000033.1, forward strand.
TGAGCGCGCCGAGCCTCTACCGGGTCGGCGGCGGCCTGCTATGGGCGGTCTGCCTGGGCGTCCCGATGGGGCTGGTGATCGGCTGGTTCGAGACGGCGCGCAAGATCACCAACGTACCGTTCCAGTTCCTGCGCATGATCAGTCCGCTGTCGTGGATGCCGATCGCGGTCATGGTCTACGCCACCTGGGATGCGGCGATCATCTTTCTGATCGCGGTCGCCGCCATCTGGCCGGTACTGTTTTCCACCGCCGCCGGGCTCAAGCGGATCGACCCGGCCTGGTTCAAGGTTGCCCGCAACCTTGGCGCCCGGCCCTGGCACATGCTGTTCGTGATCATCCTGCCCGCGATTTCGCAGGACATCCTGACCGGCATGCGTCTGGCCCTCGGCGTCGCCTGGATCGTGCTGGTGCCGGCCGAATATCTCGGCGTCACCTCCGGCCTCGGCTACGCCATCAACGATGCCCGCGACACGCTGGAATACGACCGGCTCGCGGCCACCGTCCTCATCATTGGTTTCATCGGCTTCACGCTCGACAGCCTGCTTCAGCTCGCCATCCGACGGCTGAACTGGGTGCGCGCGCGCTGAACGGACGCTTCGTCCAATCTGAAAGAAGGAGACGACTATGTCAGAACCCGCAACGGCCCTGACCGGCTGCCTGGCCCCGATCGACAAAGCGGGTCTGGAGGACCTCATCGCCAAGGGCAAGGCAGACCCCAAGGCGGTCAAAACGCTCAAGTGCAAGACCGTGGCCGAAGGCCGCTTCCGGCACGCCAACTATATCCGCGACCTGCAGCCCTACATCGTGGACGAGCCGCCCGGCCTGCTCGGCGACGACACCGCGCCGAACCCGTCGGAGGCCTCGCTTGCCGCCCTCGGCTCCTGCATCGCCGTCGGGCTGCATGCCAACGCCATCCATCGTGGCATCACGATTGAATCCCTCGAGCTGGAGCTCGAAGGCGATCTCAACATCACCGCGGTCTGGGGCACCGGCGACGTCACCGAGAAGCCGGTCGGTTTCACCGACGTGCGCGTCAAGGTGAACATGAAAGCCGACTGCCCGCAGGACGAGATCGACGCGCTGATCGAGCACGTGTGCCAGTGGTCGCCGGTGTTCAACACCTTCAAGCGGCCCGTGAACATGGTCGCCACCGCCGTCTGAGCGCGGAAAGACCGCATCCGTGCCGGCCAGTGGTCGGCACGGATGCCGAGACAGGCCTTACCAGATGGACACCGCCATGACTCCTGAGCTCACCATCGCCGACGCGGCCCAAGGCCCCGCCGTGCTCGCCGGCCCCGCCGGCATCCTCTCCTCCGTCAAAGAGATCGCCCGCAAGGAGCTCGCCCCGCAGGTGCTGGCGATCGACCGCGACGGCGTTTATCCGGAAGACACCATTCGCGCCTTCGGCGAAGCCGGTGCCTATCGCAGCCACCTGCCTGGCCTCGACGACGCGGCGCCGGACCTCGTCACCTCCATCGAAGCGATGGCGATCGCCGGCGAGCACTGCCTGTCGACATCGTTCTGCATGTGGTGCCAGGACGCGCTCGGCTGGTACATCTACAATTCCGACAACACCGCCATCCGGGACGAGCTCGGCCCGCGCGTGGCCGCCGGCGAGGCGCTCGGCGGCACCGGCCTGTCGAACCCGATGAAGAGCTTCTACGGGATCGAGAAGCTGAAGCTGAAGGCCGAGCGCGTGGAAGGTGGCTACGCGGTGACCGGGCTCCTGCCCTGGGTCTCCAATCTCGGCGACGACCACTATCTCGGCATCGTGTTTGCCGTACCCGGCGATGGCGACAAGAAGGTCATGGCGGTCGCCGATTGCGCGGCCGAAGGCGTGCGCATCGTCCAGAACGAGCATTTCGTCGCGTTGGAGGGTACCCGCACCTTCGCGGTCCAGTTCCGCAAGGCTTTCATTCCGGACGCCCGCGTGCTCGCCGACCCGATCGACGACTATCTGCCCAAGATCCGCGCGGGCTTCATCCTGCTCCAGGCCGGCATGACCTCCGGAATGATCCGGGGCTGCATAGACTTGATGATGCAGATGCGCCAACCGCTCGGCCACGTGAACTGCTATCTGCCCGATCAGCCCGAATCCTTCTCCGACACGCTGGCAGCGATGGAAGAGACCGTCGCGAAGCTTGCCGCGACACCCTACGAGACCAGCCAAGATTATCTCGTGGAGGTGGTCCGCGCCCGGCTTGCCGCCGGCGAGGCCGCCGTCCAAGCCGCCCACAATGCCATGCTCCATTGCGGCGCGCGCGGCTACGTCGCCGAGGGGGCCGCCCAGCGGCGTCTGCGCGAGGCCTATTTCTGCGCCATCGTCACACCCGCCACCAAGCAGCTTCGCAAAATGCTGGCCGATCTCGGCGCGGCCTGACCGGAGACAAAAGTCCCGGATCAATTTCGGGCTCCGCGACATACCGGAGCTCCAACCAGGGCGAATGCCCCGTTTCCTCCCAGAGAAACCACGCACCTGACAGGGGAACTTGAATGACCAAGACGCTTGTTTCTCCGAAAGACCTTGAAGCCATGATGGCTGCCGGCGACGTCGTCGTGATCGACACGCGCAGCCCGGAGGCCTACGGCGCCGGCCACACTCCCGGCGCCGTGAACCTCCACGACATCTTCACCTATCTGGCCACCTCCACGCCGGACGGCATGAAGGAGCTCACGGACAAATTCGCGGCCGAGTTTGGCGGCACCGGCCTCTCCGGCAAGGAGACCGCCGTGCTGTGCGAACAGTCGATGGCAACCGGTTTCGGCCAGTCCTGTCGCGGCTACTTCCTGCTCAAATATCTGGGCTATCCGAACGCGGCCATCCTGCATGGCGGCGTCTCGGCCTGGGAGGCCGAGGGCCTGCCGATGTCGACGGAAACCCCGACCCCGACGCCCGCGACCTTCCCTATCGATCCGGCCAGCGCCTCGCTGATTGCCGACATGGCCGACGTAAAGGCTGCCCTCGACGATCCGGCCGTCACCCTTCTCGACGTCCGCGACGTGGACGAATGGATCGGCGAATCCTCCTCGCCCTACGGCAAGGACTTCTGCCCGCGAAAGGGCCGGCTTCCGGGGGCCGTCTGGATCGAGTGGTACCGGGTGATGAAGCCCTCGCCTGCGGGTCAGGTGTTCAAGACGCCCGACGAACTGAAGGCGGAGTTCGCGACCGTCGGCATCACGCCGGGCGACAAGGTGATCGTCTATTGTTTCAAGGGCGCACGCGCCTCTAACACCTTCGTCGCACTCGCCGAAGCCGGCATCACCGACGTCTCGATCTATTTCGGCTCCTGGAACGAGTGGTCGCGCGATCCCGCCCTTCCGATCGAAGAGGGCCTGCCGTTCGAAAAAGCGCTCGAGCCAGCGGAATGACGCTGCAGCGATGACCAGCGTAATCCGTTACTTCTATACGCCGATCTCTGGATTCGCCTATCTGGGCGAACCACGGCTGATGGAGATCGCTCGGAATGCGGGGGCAACCGTCCGCTTCCGACCGATGGATATCGCAGCGGTCTTCAAAGCAAGCGGGACTGTTCCCCCGGCGGCCCAGCCGCCGGCCCGCCTCGCCTACCGGCTCGTAGACCTTGCGCGCGAAGCAAAGCGCGCAGGGCTGCCGATCCACCCGAAGCCGAAGCACTGGCCGGTGCCTTCCGCACCGGCCGGGCAACTCATCCTGGCCGCAGAAGCGGACGGGATCGACCCGCATCGCGTTTCCTTCGCGCTCCTTAAGGCGATCTACGCCGAAGAGCTCAACATCTCCGACTGGACGACGCTCCATGCGATCGTGACCGACCTCGACCTCGACGCCGATCGTCTACTCGCCCTCGCCGAGACGCCCGAGATCGAAGCCGCGTTTTCCGAGAGCACGGAGGAGGCGATCGCCGCGGGCATATTCGGGTCGCCAACCTATGTCGTCGGCGATGAACTGTTCTTCGGACAGGACCGACTCGACGCGCTGGCCTGGCACCTCACCCAATTGACCAAGGCAGACCGACACGCATGACTGACGCTCCTATCCTGGTGGTCGGTGCCGGCCAGTGCGGCCTGAAGGCCGTGGAGACGCTGCGCACTGGCGGCTACGACGGCGACCTCGTTTTCATCGGCGCCGAACCGCACGCGCCCTACCAGCGCCCGCCACTCTCCAAAGCCTTTCTTAAAGGCGAGATGAGCCGGGATCGCCTAATGCTGAAGCCGGACCGCTTCTTTCAGGAGAAAGCGATTCAAACCCGCTTCGGAGAGGCGGTGGCTGCCATTGCGCCCGAGCGCCGCGAGGTGACGCTCGCCGGTGGCGAGCACCTCGCCTATTCCAAGCTGCTTCTGACCACCGGGACACGTGCCCGCCGGGTTCCCCTCGAGGGGACGGACCTCGCCGGCGTCTTCCATCTGCGCGAACTTGCCGACGTGGAATGGATCGCGGCCAATCTCGATCCGTCGATGCGACTTGCGATCGTGGGCGCGGGCTATATCGGCCTGGAAGTCGCCGCCGCGCTCCGCGTCGCCGGTTATAACGTGACCGTGCTGGAAGGGGCGGAGCGAATTCTGCGTCGGGTGGTCTGCCCCGAGGTCTCCGCCTTCTTCGATGGTCTGCACCGCGATCACGGCGTCGATATCCGCACCTCCACGCTGCCCAGCCGGATCGTCGGCGCGGAGCGGGTGGAAGCGATCGAGTTCTCCGACGGAAACCGGCTGGCCTGCGACGCCGTGCTTCTCGCGGTCGGCGCGGAACCAGTCACGGATCTTGCGGCCGCGGCCGGGATCGGGTGCGAAAACGGCATCCTGGTGGACACCAGCTGCCGCACGTCGGCACCGGATGTCTTCGCCGCCGGCGATTGCGCAGCCTTCCCCTCCGCCCGCTATGGCCGGACCATCCGCCTGGAATGCGTTCAGAACGCGATCGATCAGGGCAAGGCAGCGGCCCAGGCCATGCTCGGCACACCTGTCGCCTACGACCCGCTGCCCTGGTTCTGGTCGGACCAGTACCATGTGAAGCTTCAGATCGCGGGGCTCTCCGACGGCCACACCGAAATCGCCATTGAAGGCGCGCCGAGCGATGCCGGCTTTGCCGTCACCTACCTGAAGGAGGGCGTTCCCGTCGCCGTCGACGCGGTCAACCAGCCGCGCGCCCACATGCTGGCGCGCCGCTCGCTCGCCACGCCCACAGCCGCCGAACCCGCCGCCGCCGCCGCGGGAACGGCCTGATCCTTCCCCCTCACCTCCCAGCCAAGCGAAAAGGAATGCGCAAATGAAACGTTCCGAGCTGACCGAGAAGATTCTCGACCACAAACGCGACAACGACCTCTCCTGGAAAGAGATCGCCGACGAGATCGGTGGCTACACCCAGCTTTTCATCATGGCGGCCCTGCTCGGCAACATGAAGCTGCCGAAACCCCAAGCGGCAAAGGCGGCCAAGCTGTTCGGGCTGTCGAAGTCGGAGGAAAAGCTTCTCAACGAAGTGCCGATGCGCTGCGAAGGTGCCCAGACTCCGCCGACCGACCCGACCCTCTATCGCTTCTATGAGGCGATGCTGGTGTTCGGCCCCACCATGAAGGAATATATCCACGAGGAGTTCGGCGACGGTATCATGTCGGCGATCGATTTCGACCTGGAGGTCGAGCGCCAACCCGATCCCAAGGGCGACCGTGTCCGGATTGTCATGTCGGGCAAGTTCCTGCCCTACAAATATCACGGCGCCGAAGAGGGCGCGATGGCGATCGGCCTGAAGGAAGAGTAGTCCTCTCCCGCTTTCGATCGCCCGCTTTCCGAACGGCGGGCCAATTTGTCATGCCGGCTCGTTCCGAGCCCGCCAGAGCATGTCCCGTTCAAACGGAAGCGGTTTGAACGGGACATGCTGAAGGTATTAATCCTGGAGCCATTTCTTATCGCTCAGACGATTTCGTCTGAGCAGGCCCTAGCCGGAACGGGCCTACGACAGCGTTTTGGCCTGGGAGCGGAGTTCGAATTTCTGGATCTTGCCCGTCGAGGTTTTCGGGAGCGGCGCGAACACCACCGTTCGCGGACATTTATAGTGCGCCAGATGCTCCCGGCAGAAGGCGATGATATCGTCCTCGCTCGCCTCCTTGCCGGCCCTCAGCTCCACGAACGCACACGGCGTCTCGCCCCATTTGGCGTCCGGCCTGGCCACCACGGCAACCGCCGCCACCGCCGGATGGCGGTAGATCACGTCCTCCACCTCCACCGACGAAATATTCTCGCCCCCGGAAATGATGATGTCCTTGGAGCGGTCGCGGATCTGCAGATAGCCGTCGGGATGGACCACGGCGAGATCGCCGGAATGGAACCAGCCCTCGCCGAAGGCCGTGTCGGTGGCCGTCGGGTTCTTCAGATATCCCTTGGCGACCACATTGCCGCGGAACATGATTTCACCGATGGTTTCGCCGTCGTGCGGCACTTCCTCCAGCGTTTCCGGATCGAGCACTTTCAGCTCCGCCAGCACGTGGTAGCGCACCCCCTGGCGCGACTTCAGCCGCGCCCGCTCCTCCACCGGAAGCGCGTCCCACGCCTCGTGCCAGGAGCAGACCACCGCCGGGCCGTATACCTCCGTCAGACCGTAGACATGGGTCACATCGAAGCCGGCGCGCTCCATCGCCTCCAGCGTGGAGGCCGGAGGCGGCGCGGCAGCGGTCATGACCTTCACGATATGCGGCAAGGTCGCGCCCTTGCTGGTGACCGCATCGACCACCATCGACAGCACGATCGGCGCGCCGCAGAAATGCGTCACCCCCTCGTCGTGGACCGCGTTCAGGATGGCCTCCCCGCTCACCTGACGCAGGCAGATATTGGTGCCGGCAAGGGCTGCGACCGTCCAGGGAAAGCACCAGCCATTGCAGTGGAACATCGGCAACGTCCACAGGTAGATTGGATGGTGCGCGAGATCCCAGGCCATCACGTTACCCATCGCCGTCAGATAGGCGCCGCGATGATGATAGACGACACCCTTCGGATCGCCCGTGGTGCCGGAGGTGTAGTTAAGCGCGATCGCGTCCCACTCGTCGGCCGGCGGTGCCCAAGCGAACGCCGGGTCCCCGGCTGCGATGAACGTCTCGTAGTCCAGCTCGCCAATCCGGGGCTGCGGTTTGGCACAAAGCGCATCGTCCACGTCGACAACCGGGATCGACCGTCCGAGCTGGTCGAGCGCCTCCCTCATCACACCGGCGAATTCCGTATCGCAGATGACGAGCTTCGCCTCGCCATGATCCAGCATGAAGGCGATCGCCGCCGCGTCGAGGCGGATGTTCAAGGCGTTGAGGACCGCGCCCGTCATCGGCACACCGAAATGGCACTCGATCATTTCCGGCGTGTTGGCGAGCATGACGGCCACGGTGTCGTTCTTGCCGATACCGCGATCGGCAAGCACCGAAGCGAGTTGGCGAGCGCGATCGTAGACCTCCGCCCAGGCGTAGCGCCGCTCGCCGTGCACGACGGCGAGCCGATTCGGGTAGACGCTGGCGGAGCGCTCCAGAAAGCCGAGCGGCGACAGCGCCGCGAAATTCGCCATGCGGCGATCGAGACCCTGATCGAAGGCGGCCATGGGCATGCAAGCTCTCCCTCACGCATTTTTGGACGGCGTCGATCGGACCGATGTCGGATCGACGCCATCACCATTTTGGTGCGCGCAACGGTCCCAGAAATCCAGCGTGATCAAAAGAGCCTATTTCGGATGGCGGAGAGGATGTCACCCATGTCTTAGGTGCGTTCCGTTCCCATGCCTCCGGGTCGGACACACATACTAAATGGCGACCCCGGCAGGATTCGAACCTGCGACCATCGGCTTAGAAGGCCGGTGCTCTATCCACTGAGCTACGGGGCCCCGCAAAGAAGGCGGCATATCGACGGATCGCGTCTGGACGTTGCCGACCGCCGCTTGTTGGGGTCGGCACCGTCCTAACCGATCCACCGCGCGAAGGGTAGCGCTTCCATACGATCGAGTGGACTTCCCGTCACGGAGCCTGAACCCAATCGACCTCCTAGAACCATTTCTTGTCGCTCGGACGGCTCCGTCTGAACGCAAGAAATAGCTTAAGATTCAATAGGTTGAGGAAGTCCATTTCGTTCAGATCGATTCAATTTGAACGGGACATACTCTAGGTCATGGCCTCATAAATACGAATGTTCCGGGCGGATTTATGAGTTCATGACCTAGCGCTTACCCCGCCGACTGTCTGCAGGATGCGCGAGCGACCGGGCATGCTAGCGACGACCGCCCAAATTCCGGTTAGGCTCGCTCCCGAACGAGCGGGCACCAAGATCGCCATCGGCTTCGCCCGCGCCGGATTCGGCATTTTAAAATATAGGGGAGATTTCCCATGCAACTGCGCCCCCTCGGGTCCACAGGCTTTCAGATCGCGCCGCTGGTGTTTGGCGGCAACGTCTTCGGTTGGACCGCCGACGAGATCACGAGCTTTGCCATTCTGGACCAATTCGTGGACCGCGGCTTCAACGCCATCGACACCGCCGACGGCTATTCTCGCTGGGTGCCCGGCCATTCCGGCGGCGAATCGGAGACCGTGATCGGCAAGTGGCTCGCCGCCAACCCCGACAAGCGCGACAAGATCGTCCTCTTCACCAAGGTCGGCTCCGATATGGGGCTCGGGAAGAAATGCCTGAAGGCGGACTGGATTTTGAAGGAGGTCGACGAATCGCTGCGCCGGCTGCAGACCGACCATATCGACCTCTATTTCTCCCATTGGCCAGACCCGGAAACGCCGCACGAGGAGACGCTTGGCGCCTATGCCAAGCTTCTCGACGCCGGCAAGATCCGCTCGATCGGCGCGTCCAACTACGACGCCGACCTGCTCTCAGCCGCGTTGTCGGTGAGCGAGGAGAAGGGTCTGCCCCGCTATCAGGTGATCCAGCCGGAATATAGCCTCTCCGTGCGCTCCGTCCTGGAAGGTCCGCTGCTGGAACTCACCAAACGCGAGGGAATCGGCGTCGTGACCTATTTCAGCCTCGCGGCCGGCTTTCTGACAGGCAAATACCGCTCCGCAGCCGATTTGGAGGACAAGCCGCGCGGGCGAATGGTCGAGAAATATATGGACGCGCGCGGCCAGAAAATCCTCGCCGCCCTGGACGAGGTGTCGGGCGCCCACAACACCAAGCCCGCGGAAGTGGCTCTTGCCTGGATCATCGCCAAGGACGGCGTGACCGCGCCGATCGCCAGTGCAACCAACATCGACCAGCTTCAGAGCCTGTTCCGGGCGGCCGAGCTTTCGCTCTCCGCCGACGAGATGGCCCTGTTGGACGCCGCAAGCGCCTGAGAAATGGGCGAGCCAGCCTCATCCGGCCCTATACTCTGCAGGTGCTAACGCAAAACCGAAGCGGCGGCGCCTTCACTCCGCCCAATCTCGCGAAAGCGGGAGTCCATAGGGAGTCGGCTGTATTTTTGGCCGGCACTTATCACTCAGGCTCCAGCCACCGGCGCGTCCGATCTCTCTGTCTCAGATGCCTTATGGATTCCCGCTTTCGCGGGAACGAGCAACCGTGTCTGCTATGTGGTCGGTGCGCAGGCCGTCTCGGCGTCGCGGATGATGGCGTTGAGATGGGTGATGA
>NZ_JABJVY010000034.1:0-46474 GCF_040750475.1 Amorphus sp. 3PC139-8
GGTTTTCCGTCCGGGATTTGCTCTGAAAATAAGCGCTCACGCCAGCGAGCTTCGCTCGCGGCTGCGCGGGCGCGGCCCATGAGGGCCGGCACGCGGTCGCGCGCTGGCTGCGCAAATCCCAGGAAAAGTGGGAACCGGTTTTCCGTCCGGGATTTGCTCTGAAAATAAGCGCTCACGCCAGCGAGCTTCGCTCGCGGCTGCGCGGGCGCGGCCCATGAGGGCCGGCACGCGGTCGCGCGCTGGCTGCGCAAATCCCAGGAAAAGTGGGAACCGGTTTTCCGTCCGGGATTTGCTCTGAAAATAAGCGCTCACGCCAGCGAGCTTCGCTCGCGGCTGCGCGGGCGCGGCCACGAGCGTTTCCAGGCGAAGTGGACACCGGTTCGCCGTCCGGAATGCTGTGGAGGATTACCCCTCCACGGATCCATTCCCGGTATAGACAATGCGGACCAGATCGGCGGCGTTGCGGGCGCCGAGCTTTTCCATGATCCGCGCGCGATGCACTTCGATGGTGCGCGGGCTGATGCCCAGCCGGCGGCCGGCCTCCTTATTGGAGGCCCCGCCAGTGATTTCCGACAGCACCTGGCGCTCGCGCGCCGTCAGAAGCGTCCCGCCCGGAAAGGACGGCGGCAGCTCCGCGTCCGCGCTTTCCCTGTCCCGACGCGACCCCAAGGCGGAGCGGACCCGCTCGATCACAGTATCGGCGTCGAACGGCTTCTCGAAGAAATCGAACGCGCCATCCTTGATGGCACGCACGGCCATCGGAATATCGCCATGGCCGGACATGATGAAAATCGGCTCGGGATAGGTCGAGGCTTGCAGGATGCTCAAAATGTCGAGGCCGGAACGCCCCGGCATTTGCACGTCCAGGATGGTACAGGCCGGCTCCTTCTGCGCACGGCTGATGAACTCCGCCCCGTTGGAAAACGCCTCGACCTCAAAGCCTTCCAGCCGAAACAGCTCCACCAGAGAATCCCGCACCGCCGTGTCGTCGTCGACCACGTAGAGCCGTGGAGAGACTTGAGTGCCGCCGGCGTCGGTCATGACCCACCGTCCGAGACGTTCTCGTCCGCGGTCGGCTCGGCATCGAGCGGCAGATCGAGCCGGAAGCAGGCGCCGTGTCCGTGCCCGCCCGGCTCGACCGACAGCTCGCCGCCGTGGTTCTGGGCAATGGACTTGGAGATCGCGAGCCCTAGCCCAAGCCCCGAGCTCTTGCTTGAAGAGAACGCCTTGAAGAGGTCGGGCAGCTTGTCCTGCGGGATGCCCGGCCCGGAATCGCGCACCGAGATCCGCAGACGGTCGCCGTCCACCACCGCCCCGATCTCGATCCGGCGCTGCTCGCGCCCGGCCACGACCTCGGCGGCATTGCGCATGAGATTGACCAGGATCTGCTCGATCTGGATCGGATCGACGGCGATCTGCGGCACCGCCGGGTCGATCCGGCGTACCACTTCGATGTTGCGTCCCTTCGCCCCGACCAGAGCCAGCTCCAGCGCCTCGTCGATCAGGGCGGCAACCGAGGACCAGCGTCGGTTCGGCTCGCGCTTCTCGATGAAGTTGCGCATGCGCTGGATGATCGAGGCGGCGCGCTCCGCCTCCCGCATCGCCTTGGCGATGACGTCGATCACGAGTTGATCGGGCTCGCCCTCGCCCGCCTTCAACCGGCGGGTCGCCGCCTGCAGATAGAGCATTGCCGCCGTCAGTGGCTGGTTCAGCTCGTGGGCGATCGCCGAGCCCATCTCATCCAGCGCCGTGACACGAGCCATGTGGACGAGCTCCGCCTGGAGCTCCGCCACCCGCTCTTCGTAGGCCGCCCTCGGACGGTCGTCGCGCAGAATGCCAATGAACTGCCGGCCCTGGGGCGTCATCGCCTCGCCAACCGAAAGCTCGACCGGGAACACCGTGCCGTCGCGGTGCTGCGCCTCCACCCGGCGGCCGATGCCGATGATCTTCGGCTCCCCGCTCGTCAGGTAGTTCGAGATATAGCTGTCGTGTTCGCGAGCGAAGTGCGCCGGCATGATCGCCTTCACGTTGCGTCCGATCATTTCGGTCGCGGCGTATCCGAACAGCTTCTCGCAGGCCTTGTTGTAGACGAGGATGCACCCGGTCTCATCGGCCACAATGATCCCGTCGACCGCTGTGTCCAGTACGCTCAGAAGGCGTGCCTCGGACACGGCCTGGGACTCCGACAAATTGCGGCCGCGTTCTTCCCGCATTGGCTTCTTAAGCTTCGTGTTTGCGAGCCTGCCGTCGAACCTTCGACGTTTTCAAAGTTTCGAAGACCATAGACAGGATTCCCAGTCCGGGTAAAGCGACGCTGGCCGGCCGAAGGGCGGGTGCGGCAACGCTTCGCGTCTTTTCTTTCCGACGCGCCGAACCAACATAAAACCCTGCGTTGGGGCTCGCACCCGCTTGATTGCGGGGCAGTGGGTGGAAAATATTGAATCTCAACAGACTATTCGCGGCGATTTTGCTCGCCCTCGCCACGGTCGTGCTGTTCGCAGCCCGAGGGGCGCTTGCGCCCGACGAGAACGATGCGATTCAAGCCGCGCTTCTTGAGGCGACACCGCCCGGCGAGCTCGATCGGCGGGTCGTCGCGGCGTTGGATACCGGCGACGTCGCCGGCGCCGAGCAGTTCGCCGCCCTCGCCGGTTCGCTCGATCGAGCGTTGGCCCCGCAAACGCAGGCGGAACTTGCCGACGCGCAGACGGTTGCGGCCACCGTCCTGCGCAACACCGGCCAGTTCGTCACCGCCTACGTGACCGGTCACGGCGATACCGCAGCGGGACTTGCCGGTGCCGTGATCTCCGATTTGACAGTCGTGGGCGATGTGCGCGATCTCGCGATCGAAGGCGGCAAGGCGATGAGCGGCCAGGACTATTCCCAGTTCCTGCTGGCCATCGCCGCTGTCGGGCTCGCGGCGGAGGGCGCGGTGATCGCCACCGGCGGCACCAGCCTGACGGTGAAGGCCGGACTGTCCGTCCTGAAGGCTGCCAAGCGCACGGGAAATCTGACCGCGGATTTCGGCCGGGTGCTTTTGCGCCAGGCCAAAGAAACGCGGTTCGTGCGCTCGCTCGGCCGGCCGGCACGGCTCTCCGACGACGCGACCGACACCGCCCGGCTTGCCCGGCCCCAGGTTCGAGCCGCCCGCGCCGCAGATACCGGCGGCGAGCTCCTCACCACCGTTTCCACCATCGGCCGGGTCGCCCGGACGGCAGGCCCCGGCGAGACCGTGCGGCTGATGCGCTATGTACGCAGCGCCGACGATCTGGAAGGCATCGCCGGCATGTCGGCCCGGTTCGGACGTAACACGCGCGCGGTGATCGAATTGACCGGAAAGACGGCCCTTCGCGCCTTCCGCCTGGGGGTCGATGCAGCACGCGCGATCATTGGCGCCGCGGCAAGCTTTGTCGCCTGGATGGTGGGGCTCGCGCTCTATGGTGCAGTCAAGCGCGGCAGCTTCTTCCTTCTGGATCTGACCGGTCGCAGCCTCTGGCTAGCCGTCCACCTGTTCGGGCGTGGGCTCGGCGCGGCCGTTTCCTTATCCTTCGCCCGCGTCTGAAGCGCGCACATCAAGTCCCCAAATAGTGCAGCGTCAGGCTGCGTGCGTGACCGCGGGCCCGATGCTCGATCACGTAGAGCCCCTGCCAGGTGCCGAGATCCATCCGGCCGTTCAGGACCGGTACGGCGATGCTCGCGCCCGTCAGCATCGTCTTGATGTGGGCCGGCATATCGTCCGGCCCTTCGCTGCCGTGGCGATAGCTGCCGGACGCGGGCGCCAGCCTGTCGAGCACGTCCAGAAGATCCCTGAGCACGTCCGGGTCGGCATTTTCCTGGATCGTCAGTGACGCGGAGGTATGGCGCAGGAACACGGTCAAAAGCCCTTCGCCGGCGTCGATCTCGCCGAGCCAGCCGTCGACGGCGGCACTCACGTCGTGAAAGCGACGCGGCCCGGTCTCGACCTCCATCCGCGCGGTCCGCTGACGGAGCGACCCGGCATCGGCCCTCGCCATTTCGCGTTGCTGCCGCATGGGGTATCTCCCTTTATGCAATCCGTCTCTATCCCCGCCAGGAGCTCAGATGCCCGCTCTCGAAACGCTCGTCTCTTTCGTCAACAGTTGGGAATGCGACGAGAACGCCCATCTGAACGTGCAGTTCTACTTTTCGCGCTTCGAGATCGCAGCGGCTCACTTCGCGGCCATGGCCGGGCTCGATCCCGCCCTGGCGCCGGTGGCCCGTCATGTCCGCTACCACGCCGAACTGGTCGAAGGCGACATCCTGCGCATGGAAAGCGGCATCGTCACAGACGGTCCATTGGCACCGGGGATCGTGCACAGCCTCATCGATATTTCCACCGGCCGGGTGAGCGCCACCGCCTGGCACCGTTATCCAGCCACCGCCACGCCCGAATTGGCTGCGCGCGCAGAAGCGGCCAATGCCGCGATCGCGCCGGAGCCCGCGCGGATAGCCCCCCGCGGCGTTACCGGAGATATTCCCGCGCCCCAAGACCGGGCCGCCCTGTTCGAAAAGGGGGCCGTGATCACCTCCCGCGGGATCATCCAGCCGGCCGATGTCGACGCTGACGGCGTCGCCTTGGACCGCACCATCGTGGGGCATTTCTCCGATGGCGCCTCCGCGCTGTGGGAGGCGATCGGGCTGACCAAGACCAAGATCAACGAACGCGGTTGGGGCCGTGTCGCGGTGGAGATGCGGCTCGTCCGCCATGAGCGCCTGGCCGTCGGCGATCTGGTGGAACAGGTGAGCGGGATCGTAACGGCAAGCGAACGCACCTTGTGGATGCGCCACTGCCTGTTCGAAACGCGCAGCGGGCGTCCCCTCGCGATCGGCGATTCCATCAGCATCGCCATGGACCTGGCGGCCCGTAAAGCCGTCCGCTTCCCAGGGGACGTCATCGCGGCCATTCCGCTCATCGGCGGGGCCGATACGTGAGCTGGCGGACCGCTCTTCAGCTTGTCCGAACGTCGCTTCTGGCGGGCGCTCTGGTTGCGCTCGCCGCTTGCCAGTCGACACCGGAGCCCGATCGCACACCGCCGGCCGAACCGCCGGCGCCAATCGTGGAGACGGCGCCGCTCAGCGTGCTTCTGGGCACTGCGGAGACGCGCGGCCACTCCGTCTACGTCGCCGACATGATGACCGGGAAATCGCTTTACGAAGAAAATGCCGAAGCCTTGCGCTTTCCCGCCTCGCTCACCAAAATGATGACGCTGTTCCTGCTGTTCGAGGCTGTGGAGAGCGGCACCTTGAGCCTCAACTCCGAGCTGCCGGTTTCGGAAGAAGCCGCCTCCCGCCCACCGGCCAAGCTGGGACTGAAGGCTGGATCCACGATCAAGGTGCGCGACGCCGCCCAGGCCATGGCGATCAAGTCGGCGAACGACGTCGCCGTCGTGGTGGCCGAGGCGCTTGCCGGCTCGGAGGAGGCTTTCGCAGCCCAGATGACGGCACGCGCGAAACAGCTCGGCATGAACCGCACCCGCTTCGTCAACGCTTCGGGGCTGCCGGATCCGCTCCAGGTCAGCACGGCCCGCGACATGGCGATCCTGGGCCGCGCCCTGAAGACAAGGCTTCCGCGCTTTGCCTCCTATTTCCGCACCCGCGAATTTCGCTATGATGGTCGGCGCTACGAGGCCACCAACAAGTTGCTCGGCAAGGTCCGCGGCGTCGATGGTATCAAGACCGGCTATATCCGCGCCTCCGGCTTCCACCTCGCCGCCTCCGCGCGACGCGGCGGGCGCACCGTGATCGTGGTGGTGATGGGCGGCAAGACTGGTCGCGCCCGCGACCGGGAGGTCACGGAGCTGATCGAGACATATCTGTAGATCGTCTACGGCTGATCCGGATAGCTCTCGAAGTCCCTCTTGAGCTCCTGGATCATGCCAAAGAAGCGGCGCATCGCGCGTTCGGTGGTGTCGAGCGCGCGATCGAGTTCGTCTTCCGCGTCCGTCTCCATCTGGCCGAGGCGATAGGCATCCGCGCTTTCGGAGTCTGTCGGCGTTTCGACCGGGCTCCCCGCCAGGTCGGCGACCGCCGCAAGCCTTGCCTCCAGCGCCGTTACCCTGGCGGCAAGGGCCGCATTCTCCGCCTCCAGCCGATCCAGCTCACTGGTGTAGACGGAGCGGTCGTCGGCGATCAGCTCGCACGCCCATCCGTGATCGCGCTCCCGACAGAGCGAGACTTCGCCGGTTTCCCCGTCGAGGCGCAGCACGCCGGCCCTCACTTCCTGGAGCGCGTAGCGTCCGCCGTCCGTGTCCGGTGCAACGGTTTGGGCGGCGGCGGGCAGCGTCACCCCAAGACCAAGACCGGCAATCAAGAATGCATGCCTAAGCATTTTGAGATGAACCTCCCGAAGCCGTTCGACGATCGATCATACTCGCCCTCGTGTCGCGAACATGGCACGGTGCAGGCGAGCCATGTCAAACAGGGAGATGGGCGATGCGCGCAATGGTCCTGGAGCGACCCGGAACCCCGCTCAGGATGGACGAGCGCGCAACGCCCGCGCCCGGCCCGGGCGAGATCCTGGTGGAGGTTTCCGCCTGCGGTGTCTGCCGCACGGACCTGCACGTGGTCGACGGCGAACTGCCCGATCCAGCGCTTCCGATTGTGCCCGGCCACGAAATCGTCGGTCGGGTCGCGGGCCTGGGCGACGGCGTCACGGGTTTTACGATCGGCGAGCGGGTCGGCGTGCCGTGGCTCGGTCACACCTGCGGCACCTGCCGCTATTGCCGTTCGGAGCGGGAAAATCTCTGCGACGACCCGAAATTCACCGGCTACACCCGTAACGGCGGCTACGCGACCCACACGATCGCCGATGCGGCTTTCACCTTTAAGATCCCCGACGCCTATTCCGACGTCGAGGCCGCGCCCCTTCTGTGTGCCGGGCTGATCGGCCACCGCACACTAAAGCTCGCCGGACCGGCTGAGACCATCGGCATCTACGGCTTCGGCGCCGCTGCCCATATCGTCACCCAGGAAGCCCACTATGAAGGCCGGCGCGTGCTCGCCTTCACCCGGCCCGGCGACACCCAGGCTCAGGAGTTCGCCACAAGCCTCGGCTGCGCCTTTGCCGGCGGGTCCGACCAGCCGTCCCCGGAACCGCTCGACGCCGCCTTGATCTTCGCGCCGGTCGGCGCGCTGATCCCGGCCGCGCTGAAGGACGTGCGCAAAGGCGGCACGGTCGTTTCCGGCGGCATTCACATGTCCGATATCCCAAGCTTTCCCTATCGCGATCTTTGGGAGGAGCGAGTGATCCGGTCGGTTGCGAACCTGACCCGGGCCGACGCGATCGAGTTCCTCGCGCTGGCCCCGAAAGCCGGCATCCGAACCCAGACGGTGCCCTACCCGCTTAGCGAGGCCAACCAGGCCCTCGACGACCTCCGCGCCGGCCGGCTGAAAGGGGCCGCCGTGCTCACGATGTGAGCGCTCACTTGGAATTTGTTGCTCTTAAACTTTTTCCGCATGCCGCGAAGCCAGCGCGCGACCGCGCGCCGGCTCGTCAAGCGGCGCGGAGTGCAGCGACCGGGACAAAGGAACAGCCGCACCCGCGGACCGACGAGCTGGCGTGAGCGCAAACGAACTCTAGCTCGAGCGCTGCACGGCCGCCGTCGCCAGCCCGGCGGCGATCAACACCGAGCCACCGATGCGCTGGGCAAGCGCCAGCACGCGCGGCTGGCGGATCCGTTCGCGCACTGCGGACGCAAGCAGCGCGTAAACGGTGGCGTTCACGATCGCGAGCACCACGAAGGTCGTTCCCAACAGAAACAACTGCGGCGCAAGGGCGGCCTCCGGTGCCACAAACTGCGGCAGGAATGCGATGAAGAACACAATGCCCTTGGGATTGAGCGCCGTGACCAGCCAAGCGTGCAGGAGGATACGGCGCCCATCATTCTCCGGCGGCGCGGCCACATCCAGCGAGGTCGCGCCTTCCCGCCACATCTTGATGCCAAGAAAGACGAGATAGGCCGCGCCCACCCACTTCAGAACGATGAATAGGGTTGCAGACGTGGCGAGAATCGCGCCAAGCCCGAGAAGGGAGACGGTTGCCGCCGTGGCATCGCCCAACGCCACGCCGACCACGGACGGCAGCGTGGCCCGGCGCCCGCGCGAGACCGCATAGGAGACGACCAGGAGGATCGTCGGCCCCGGAATGGCCAAGACCACGAGGGTCGCCAACACGTAGGCCGCATAGAGTTCGCCGGTCATCTCCTGATCCCTTTTGTCGCGTCGTCACCGAACCGTGATCAAGCCTTAGACGTTTCAAGGGAGCAAGTCCCGTATGTGAAGGCAACCGTTCACCATCGCCGAGGCCCGAAACCGATCGCCCGCCCCGCCCGTCTCATCGCACCGCTCGCCGGTCTCGTTCTGATCGTCCTGTCGGCCACATCCGCCGCCGCCACGGCGCCGACGCCGATGCCACGGCCGGGTACTTCTGTGGGTGAGCTGGCGGCTCCTCTGGCTGCCGATCCTCGGCCGCGCCGCTCGCCGGAAAAGGCGCCCGTCCCGCCGCCGCGCCCCGTGACTGCGACGCCCCAGGCGTCGCCTTCGAAGGGCGACGAGGCAACGCAAACCGCGACAGACGAGAGCGAGACGGAGGCCGTCGCCTTGGCGCCCGTCGGCGACAGTCCGCCTGCGCGCACGGAACCGGAAGGCGTTCCGATCGATCGTCCGAAGAGCGCCGTGGCACATGACGACGAAGCGGCGCCCGCTTTCGCTGGCGAAGACGTGCCCACCGAGGAAGTGGCAACGGCGGCCGCTCCCCCGCCATCGGACACCGTGACTGCAGCCCCCCTCGCCCCCCTGCCCGAGAAACCCACGGTCGCGACGACAACGCCCGCCCCGATCGGCCGTCCAGCTCCGGAACGGCCGAACCGGCCCGTCCCACGCCCGGAGAGCGAGGCATCAGCCGCACCGATCACCATGGCGCAGACGACCGAACAGCCATCGGAACCGGAGCCGAAAGACGGGTGGGTGGGCGATCCCGCCCCTGACCGGGCGCGTCCCGACGACGTGCCCCTGGCCCGTCCGTCCTACGATCCGCCACCGCGCCCGCCCCTGGACGACCAGTCGGTCGCCCGCCGGGCGGAGTTCGGTCCGCCCAAGGCCAATCCGCGCATGGAAGAGCGCCAGTGCCGCTTCCCACCGGATCTCCACGTTGTCTTCACAAGCCGCGGCCACGTCCGCGGCGACGACGATTGCGGCATCGACAATGCCGTGAGCCTCTCGGAGATCGGCACCGAACCGCCGATCCGGTTCGCGTCGCCGCCGCTTCTCTCCTGTGCGTTCGCCAACACGTTCGTGCGTTTCCTGGCCGAAGACGTACAGCCCCTGGCCGAGAAACATCTGGACAGCCCGCTGATCGAGATCGGACCGGGTACCGCCTATGCCTGCCGTGGTCGCAACAACGATCCGGACGCTCAGCTCTCCGAGCACGCGTTCGGCAACGCCTTCGACCTGCCGGCGCTGCGTCTTGCCGACGATCATTTCCTGACGGTGGTGGGGATCGACCGGTCGACCGGCGAGGAAAAGGCGTTCTGGGCCGCCCTGCACAAGGCCGCCTGCAAGCGCTTCAAGACCGTACTCGGGCCGAAGGCGAACGCCGCCCACTTCGACCATCTCCACCTGGACATGGCCAAGCGGACAAACGGCTACGCCATCTGCGAGTGATGAGGGAGCGTGGATCGACGCCGACCGGCGGTTGGCGAAGTGAAGTCCATCCCTCTTCGCCCCTCTCACCCTGGCCGAAGCCAGAGCAAAGGGTCTTATTCGCCAACGCTGGTCATGTGGCCCTGGATTCCGGCTTTCGCCGGACTGAGCGAAGGATAAAGCGACGGCCCTCCGTCAATCGCCACCCGTCGCCCAACATGAACTCACGTAAAAGGGAACAACCGCAAAGCTAGCATGCGACCGCATGCCGGCCCTTGCGGGCCGCCACTGCGGAGACGTCGCGCGGAGCGCGACTGTCGTGAGCAAGAAAAACGCGAAGCCGGCATGCGACCGCATGCCGGCCGGTCACGCCGCCCAGTCCGGAGCGAAGCGGCAAAGCCGCGTCAGCGTGAGGACAAAAGCAGCTTCCCACTTTCGCTGGCATTGTTTTTCTTAGTCGCAAAGCCGGACGCGAAACCGGTACCCACTTTCGCTGGCTTTGCTTAGTCCTCCAAACGAACCGCGACGAAGCGCAGCTCGCCCGACCCGTTGGACAGGAGCAGAAGCGCCGTCTTGCGGCCATCTTCCTTCAGCTTGGCCACCTGGTCGGCAACGTCCTTGGGGGTGGCCACCGGTTCTTGGGCAACCTCGACGATCACATCGCCGGCCTGAACCCGCTTCTCCGCGGCCGGACCATCGGGATCGACCTCGACCACCAGCACGCCTTCGATGTCCTCACCGAGATCGAATTCCTCGCGCTGCTTCGCCGAGATGTCGGACACCGTCATGCCCAGGACCTCGGTCTGGCTCTCCTCAGTTTCGGAAGAGCCATTGTCCGAACCCGTGCTTTCGTCGGCGAGCACCGTCTCCTCGGCCTCTTCCAGCCGGCCCAGCTCGACGGGAACGGTGACTTCCTCGCCCTTGCGCAGCACGACCACATCGACGCTGCGGCCAATGTCGGTATCGGCGACCATACGCGGCAGATCCCGCATGGAGGGGACCTCCTCGCCGTTGAAGGAGAGGATCACGTCGCCGGCTTCGATGCCCGCCTTCTCCGCCGGCCCGTCGTCCGTCACGCCCGCGACCAGCGCCCCCTTGGCGCCGTCCATTCCGAGGGAATCGGCGATGTCGTCGGTGACGGTCTGAATGCGCACGCCGAGCCAACCGCGCCGGGTCTCGCCATATTCGCGAAGCTGGTCGACGACATGCATCGCGATTTCGGAGGGAATCGCGAAGCCGATGCCGATCGAACCGCCGGACGGCGAAATGATCGCCGTGTTCACGCCGACCACCTGGCCCTGCATGTTGAACAGCGGACCGCCGGAGTTGCCGCGGTTGATGGCGGCGTCTGTCTGCAGATAGTCGTCATAGGGACCGGAGTTGATATCGCGGTCGCGCGCCGACACCACGCCCACCGAGAGCGTGCCCGACAGCCCGAACGGATTGCCGATCGCCATCACCCAATCGCCGATCCGGAGCGCATCCGAAGAGCCGAACTCCAGCGCCTTCAGCGGCTTGTCCGGCTCCACCTTCAGAAGCGCCAGATCCGTCTTGGGATCGTGGCCCAGAACGGTCGCTTCCAGGCTGGTGTCGTCATTGAAATTAACGGTGATTTCGTCGGCGTCCTCGATCACGTGGTTGTTCGTGACGATCAGGCCGTCTTCGGAAATGACGAAGCCGGAGCCAAGCGACTGCACCTTGCGCGGCCGGTTGTCCTGCTCCTGCTGCTTGTCGAAGAACTCGTCGAAGAATTCCTGGAACGGCGAGCCCTCGGGGATCTTCGGCATCGGCATCGAACGCCGCCCGGTGACTTCCTGGGAGGTGGAGATGTTGACGACGGAATCGAACAACGGCTCCGCAATGTCGGCGACCGACTGCGGCCCTTGGGCGACTGCAGGACCGGTGACGAAGGCGGCAACCAGCGCAATGCCGGCGGCCTGGGCAAGCCGCATCAGCGGCCGCGGCGCATCCGCAACGATATCGATCATGATCCTCCTCCGGTGAGGTCCGTTGACCGGGCACTCCGCCCGATTTCGATCTAGAACGTTTCAGGGCGAAGCGGATACCGTTTCGCCGTCTGGAAACGCGTCAAAGCGTTGAGTTGGATCCGTTCAGCGATCCCACGAAAGCTGTCAGGATCGAATTCGGCCGCCATGCCTCGCGTGCGATCGCGTCGGTATCATGGCAGGACGTTGGACAGGCTGAAGCAATTTCCGAAACGGCTGAAATCAGTTTTCCGTCAGCAGCCGCGCCAAACAGACCGTCGGAACCGCGTCGCCAAAACGAGCGGAGGAAACACCGAAGCGGGTCACCTCCGCTCTGTCTTCTAAACCCGTTCCGCTTTTCTCGGCCTCGCGGAACGGGTCTAAATTATTGTTTCAACGCGTTTCCGGACGCCCAACCAGTTTCCACTTGGCCCGGAAACGCTCTAGCCCCGCACGAGCCAAACGATCAGCACGCCGGCTGCGAGCGCAACGACACCGCCGATGCGCAACGCCTGGTCCGACATGCCGATCGCCTGGCGCATCATCGCCTTCAAGCCGCCCGGCATTGTCGCGTAGAGCGTACCCTCGATCGCCAACACCAATCCGATGGCAACGAGGAACTCGCTCATTGCGCCGGAGCGGGCGCGGTCTGGTTGCTCGTGCCGTTACCGGATGATGGCGAGGCGCTGCCGGCAGGAGCCGAGCCGCTTGCGCCGTTCGCCGGCGACGTCGACGCAGCCCCATTGCTCGCCGGCGACGTCGACGCAGCCCCATTGCTCGCCGGAGCGCCGCTGGAGCCCTCGCCGGTCGATGTACCACCGGACGAGGGCGAGTCGGCACTCCCGTTCGACGCTCCGGAGGAGGAGCCGTTCGACGGCTCGGCCGCCTCGGTCTCCTGCTCGGCCCGCTGCTCCACGGCCTCGACCTCGCTCTCGACCTGAGAATCGAGCGCGGAGTCGTCATCCGCCGCCGACCCGCTCTCCAGCGGACCGGTCGGGGCCGGCGCAGCCGCGCCGTTGGAGCTCTGCGAAGGAACCGTCTTGGTGCCGAGGCTCGGCAGGCTCTGCGCCTTCTTCGGATCCGGCAGGACCCGCGGATCCTCGCCGCCCGTCGGGCTGTTGAAGTAGCGGAAGAACTCCGACTTCGGCGAGATCACCAACCGGGTGTCGTCGCTGTTCAGGCTGCTCTCATAGGCCTGCATCGACCGGTAGAAGGCGAAGAAGCCCGGATCGCGGTTGTAGGCCTCCGCGAAGATCGAGGAGCGCTGGGCGTCGCCCTGACCGCGGATCTGATCCGATTCCCGGTTCGCCTCGGCGATGATGACAGTGGCCTGACGATCGGCGTTCGCCCGAATGCGCTGGGCGGCCTCTTCACCTTCGGCGCGGATTTCCGTCGCCTCCTGCTGACGCTCGGTCTGCATGCGTCGGAAGATCGCCTGACTGTTGGCCTCCGGCAGATCGGCGCGGCGGATGCGCACGTCGACCACCTCGATACCGAGCGAATTGGCGCGGCTCTGCACCTCCTGGCGGATACGATCCATCAGCTGAGGTCGGTCGTCGCGCACGATCTCGGTAAACGAGGCATCGGCGAGCACGGCACGCACCGCCGACTGCATGAAGGTCGACAGGCGGCTGGCGCCTTCGGCGACGTTGTTCACCGACTGGTAGAACAGTACCGGATTGCTGATGCGATAGCGGGCGAAGGCATCAACCACGAGGCGCT
The DNA here is from genome assembly GCF_040750475.1 of Amorphus sp. 3PC139-8. Classification (NCBI taxonomy): domain Bacteria; kingdom Pseudomonadati; phylum Pseudomonadota; class Alphaproteobacteria; order Hyphomicrobiales; family Amorphaceae; genus Amorphus; species Amorphus sp. 3PC139-8. The sequence continues at coordinate 13,362 of NZ_JABJVY010000034.1, forward strand.
TCTGGTCCTCCGCGATGATTTCCTGCGCCGGCACGTCGAGATCCAGGATCCGCTTGTCGAGGAACAGGACGTTCTGGACGAACGGGATCTTGAAATAGAGCCCCGGGTCGGTCACCGCGCGGCGCACCTGACCGAACTGCAGGATCAGCGCCTGCTGGGTCGGGTTCAGGACGAACAGCGACGTGTTGATCAAAATCAGCGCGCCGACGACGACGGCGATAATGGCGATGAGACCTGCGCGCATCACTGGCCTCCCGTCGACTGGCTGGTCGAACGCGACGAACCGGTCGAGCGATTCGGCGCCGATTGCAGTTGATCAAGCGGCAGGTACGGGACGACCCCGCTAGCGCCGCCGGCATCGTCGCCAAGGATGATCTTGTCGGTCCGGCCGAGCACCCGTTCCAGGGTTTCCAGATAGAGACGCTGGCGGGTCACGTCGGGCGCCAAGGCGTATTCGTCATAGATCGACACGAACCGGTCCGCCTGACCGCGGGCTTCGGCCACGACGCGATCCTTGTAGGCGTTCGCCTGCTGGACCACCTGGGCCGCCTCACCGCGCGCCTCCGGCACGACCCGGTTAGCGTAGGCGTTGGCTTCGTTCTGGAGGCGCTCCTGGTCGGCGCGGGCCGCCTGCACGTCGCGGAAGGCGTCGATCACCTGCTGCGGCGGATCGACCTTCTGCAGCTGGACCTGCGCGACCTCGATGCCGGCTTCATAGTGGTCGAGTGTCCTTTGCATCAGCTCCTGTACTTGCATTTCGACCTGCTGGCGCTCCTGGGTCAGGATCGGCTGGATGTTCTTGGTGCCGACCACTTCACGCATGGCGCTCTCGGCAACCGCTTTCACGGTTCCCTCAGGGTTCTGGATGTTGAACAGATAATCCTCTGCGTTCGAAATCCGCCACTGCACCCGGAAATCGACGTCGACGATGTTCTCGTCGCCGGTCAGCATCAGGCTTTCTTCCGGCACGTCGCGTCCGGCGTTGGAGACCCCGCCCACATCGCGAATGCCGACGTTGAGCTCGCGGATACGCAGCACGTCCGGGGTGTAGACCTCGCCGATCGGATAGGGCCAGTTATAGTTCAGGCCCGGCTGGGTCATGCCGGCATACCCGCCGAGCACCAGCTCCACACCGACCTCGCCCGGATTGACGCGGTAGAAGCCGGTCGCAAGCCAGATCGCGACCACGGCGACGCCCGCCACCAGCGCCCCTTTGAGGCCGATATTGCGGCCACCGCCGCCACCGCCGCCCCGCCCATCGCCGGGGAAAATCTTCTTGATGCGGTCCTGGCTACGCCGCAGGAGCTCTTCGAGGTCCGGAGACTGCCCGCCGCCACCGCCGGGCTTCGGACCACCACCTCCCCAAGGGCCGTTGCCGCCGCCACCGCCGCCCCAAGGGCCGCCGCTACCGCCGCCGCTTCCCCAGGGGCCGCCGCTCCGGCCACCACCGCCACTCTGATTGCTCCAGGGCATCCGCTCTCCTTTGCCGCTCCGCCGCAAGCCGGTCGCCGCACGCTGTCCTTATTACCGTCGCTTTCGGTCGACGGGTTATAGGAAACCGAAAGCCCGCTTTCAACGAAACCGGCCGGCAACCGTCAAGATGTCGCCCCGATATAGGGGTTCACGGTCGTTCTTGCGAGACGTTCGGATCGTTGCTGGCGTCACTTCCGTGTGGCCCGCGCCGCGCGATCGGCAGCATCCAGGCCCGACCAGCGCGCGCCATGGGCCGTGGAGTAGGCTTCCGCAGACGTCGCTTCACCGGCAAAAAACACTCGCTCGGCGATCGGATCGGCAAGACGCAGGCGCCGCGCGGCACGCCCCGGCAAGGCGCACGAATAGGCGCCGCGGATCCACGGGTCCGATGCCCAGCGGGTCACCCGGTGGGCACGGACATGGTTCTTGATGTCGGAGCCGAAGGCATCCGCGAGCGCGGCGAGCGCGAAGTCGACCATCGCCGCCTCGCCGGCGCGCTCCAGGTCCCGCGACACGCTGCCGCCGAGTTGTCCAACGGCGACCGGATGGCCACGCAGGTCGGGATAGACGGTGAAGTTGACCGCCGAGCGAGCCGAATCGCTGGGATCGAGGGTGTCGATATACGCAACCTCGTCCAGACCCGGAAACGGCCGGTCGAAGCCCAGCGCGACCTTCTCCGCATAGCCGCAGGGACAGGCGTCAATCGCATCGGCGTGGGCGGCCGGCAGGGCCGGCGTGAACCGAATCGCCCCGGCGGCGAGCACGTTGGTGGAAACCGTCACGATCACGCCCTTGGCGCGGATCGCACCGGCATCCGTCGTCACGGACACACCAGGTCCCGACCAGTCGATCGCGGTGACCGCCGTTCCGGTATGAACGGGAACGGAGCGACCCGCTGCCGCCACAAGGGCGCCGTAGCCGTCGAGCATCGGCCAGTTTTCGCCGGTGTCGGCATAGCGGGCGAGGTCGAGCGTCGAAATCTCCTCGGCATCCAGCGACGACAGGAGCCGCATCCAGTGCTCGACCATCCGCGCCCAGTCGGCCGGCGGATCGATCACCTCCGATACCGCCACGTCGCGGCCGATGCGCCCGGCGCCTTCGGAGGCGGCAAACGCGGCCTCCACGGCATTCCACGCGGCGGTCCGTTCCGCCTCGCTGGCCGGCCGATCCTTCAGGAACATGTGCGCCGCGCGGCGGCTGGTGCGCTTCAGATAACGATGGCCAAGCCGGTCGGCGATTTCACGGAACGGGTTCTTCGACGCCGAATGCAGCCAATGGCAGCCATGATCGAACGGAACGCCGAAGCTGTCGGTCTCGGTGTAGGCACGCCCGCCGATTCGATCCGCAGCCTCCAGCACCAGGAAATCGAGACCGCGCTCGGCGAGGCGTTCGCCGGCGGCCAGCCCGGCAGCGCCGGCACCCACCACGACGATGTCGGTCTCCGTCATCGCCCGCCCTTCCCGTTCGATCCCGCCCGCACATAGCTGACGAAGCTCATGGCGTGATCATCCTTCTCGCCGGCCGGCACGAGCTCCCGTGCGGTTTCCCGCCACTCGCCGGGGACGATGTCGGGAAAGCGGGCGTCCCCCTCCACGGTACCGTCGACTTCGGTGATCTCCAGCCGGTCCGCTTTGCCGATCGCGGCGCGATAGATCTCCGCCCCGCCCACGACGGCGATGCGCTCGGCGCCCATATCGGCGGCCTCGGCCCGGGCGGCGCGCAGCGCCTCGTCGAGACTCAGGGCCACCGTCACCCCGTCGGCGAGGAAGGTCGGATCGCGGGTGACCACGATGGTGCGCCGGCCCGGCAGCGGCTTGCCGATCGACTGGAAGGTTTTGCGCCCCATAACCATCGGCGCGCCCATGGTTAGCGCCTTGAACCGCTTCAGGTCGGTGGATAGCCGCCAGGGCAAGCCGTTGTCGCGGCCGATCACGCCGTTTTTGGCGACCGCAGCCACCAGGACGACCGACGCCGTCATGGCAGGTAGCGGCCGGCGTCGAGCAGCGCCGATCCGGTCAAGCGATAGGTTGTCCACTCCGACATCGGCCCCGCGCCGAGCGACTCATAGAAGGCGATCGACGGTTCGTTCCAGTTAAGCACCGACCATTCCAGCCGGCCCAAATTCTCCGCCACGCAGCGCGCGGCAAGCCCGGTCAAGAGCGCCTTGCCGATGCCATGGCCGCGCTTGTCGGGCTCCACGTAGAGATCCTCAAGCCAGATCCCGTGACGGCCGACGAAGGTGGAGAAGGTATAATACCAAAGCGCCAAGCCGACCGGCTCGCCGTGCCAGCGCGCCAAGTCGCAAAACACCCGCGGTTGCGGCGCAAACAACGCCGCAGCGATTTCGGCCTCGCCCGCTTCGGCCTCGTGCAAGAGCTTCTCGTAGTCGGCGAGCTCACGGATCAGCCGGACGATATCGTCCACGTCCTCCGGCTCGGCCGGTCGAATGACAAGCGCCAAGAGCGGCCTCCCGCTTCTGGAAACCACATGACCGGGCCCCGTCCGGCAATGTGTTTCGATCCGAATGTGTGTTTGGTCGCAGTTTCGAACAGAAAATCAGATGTCCGCTTCGCCCGACGGTGCTCAGTGCGACACGGTCTTCGAGAACACGTTGATGATGACGACGCCACAGATGATGAACATCATGCCGATGATGGCCGGCGCGTCGAGCATCTCCTTGTAGACGACCGCGCCGGCGATCGCGACCAGCACGATGCCGAGGCCGGCCCAGATCGCGTAGACGATGCCGATCGGCATCAATCGGATCGTCAGCGTCAGAAAATAGAAAGAGCAGAGGTAGCAGGCGAACATGGCGAGCGTCAGCCCGATGCGGCTGAAGTTGTCCGTTGCCTTCAGCATGCTCGTGGCGATCACCTCGAACAGGATCGCAAGACCCAAGGTCAAGTAGTGCAACGGGAAAGCCTCCACTCGCGCACTTGTTCGATTTGCCCGCTTTCGGGCTGCTTGAGAAGTGCCGCGGCCATGCGGTGATTCTCAAAGGGCCCTAATAGGGCATGATCGACTAGACCGCCACCTCCGCGCGGATGTGCGCGTGCGGATCGTAGCCTTCGACCCTGATGTGCTCGTAGCGGAAGGCGAACAGATTGCCGACCGAGGGATCGAGAGTGAGCGTGGGCAGCGGCCGAAGGTCGCGGGAAAGCTGAAGCTCGGCCTGCTCGATATGGTTTTCGTAGAGATGGGCGTCGCCGAACGTGTGAATGAACTCGCCCGGAACGAGCCCGGTCACCTGCGCCATCATATGGGTCAACAGCGCATAGGAAGCGATGTTGAACGGCACGCCGAGGAAGATGTCGGCGGAGCGCTGGTAGAGCTGGCAGGAGAGCCGCCCGTTCGCCACATAGAACTGGAACAGGCAGTGGCAGGGGGGCAGCGCCATCTTGGAGATATCGGCCGGGTTCCAGGCGGACACAATCAGCCGCCGGGAGTTCGGGTTGGTGCGGATCTGATCGACCACTTCGGCGATCTGATCGATGGTGCCGCCATCCGCGGTCGGCCAGGAGCGCCACTGATGGCCGTAGACCGGGCCGAGCTCGCCCGTCTCCGGGTCCGCCCACTCGTCCCAGATCCGCACCCCATTGGCGTTGAGTTCGCGCGCATTGGTCGAACCGGACAGGAACCAAAGCAGCTCGTAGACCACCGATTTCAGGTGAATCTTCTTGGTGGTCACCAAGGGAAAGCCGTCGGCGAGATCGAACCGCATCTGGTGACCGAACACCGACCGGGTCCCGGTGCCGGTGCGGTCGCCTTTGCGCGCGCCCTCCCTCAGCACGCGTTCCATCAGATCGTGATATTGGCGCATCTGCGATCTCCGATGTGTCGGATCGGTTATAGCGACGTGTTGGGGTGACACGCCAATTCGCTTGCATCCGATCATGGCCACCCTGTGGATAGTGATGGAAAATCGCCCCCACCGATTGTGACGTGGGGGCTTCCGAAGCCGGCCTCCTCGACCTATATTCAAACCTGCCGGCGACGGTCGGCTATGGCGATAAATGGCCAACGTAATAAGCCCATGGGACCCGGGGGCAGTACCCGGCGCCTCCACCTGAGTCCTCGAGAAAGCGTTCGAGGGTTTTGGTGGGGGCGAAACAGGCTCGACCAGGGTGTAAAGGTTCGGCTTTCGCCCGGCATGGTACCGCCGTTATCGGACCAAACCTTATAGTTGCCAACGACAACTATGCTGAGGCTCGTCTCGCTGCGTAACGCAGTGCGATACCTCTTTTAAGCCCTTGCCGGTAGCACGGTAAGGCGGGGTCCCGGGGGCACCTGGCAACAGAAGCCCCCACTTTGATTCCTGTGTCGGTGTTGGTATGGGCTAGGCCCAATCGCTCGCGCCCTGGGCTCCAGCCAGACGCGCTCGCTCCGAACCAGTCAAGGATTGCCGAGATGGCCGAGGACCTGATCCGCTACGACGTCCTGGTTCAGGAATCCCTGCGCGGTGTTGTCCGCAAGGTCCTGAAGGAAGTGGCCGAAAACGGTCTGCCGGGGAATCATCATTTCTACATTGCGTTCGACACCGGTGCGCCCGGTGTGCGCATCTCGTCGCGACTGCGCGAGCAGTATCCGAACGAGATGACGGTCGTGCTGCAGCACCAGTTCTGGGAGCTCACCGTCACCGAGAACTCGTTCGAAGTCGGGCTCTCCTTCGGCGGCGTGCCGGAGCGGCTGCTCGTCCCGTTCTCCGCGATCAAGGGCTTCTTCGACCCCTCGGTCCAGTTCGGCCTGCAGTTCGAGCCGCAGACCGACGAGAAGCAGAGCGAGGCCGGCGTCTCGCCGGCCCAGGTCATGGCGCCGCAGACCGCCGCCACCATGCAGGACGACACGCCAGAGGGCGCCGACGAGGCAGCCAGCGAAGAGGAAGAGGCCCCGCGCCCGGAAGGCGCCGAGGTGGTCTCTCTCGATGCCTTCCGCAAGAAGCCCTGACAACGGGGCCAGTGGCCGCGGAAATTCTTCCCCCAGAGACGTCAGGAGACGGCCGATGATTACGCTCTACTGGGCACCCCACACCCGCGCGAGCAGAATCATCTGGCTTCTGGAAGAGGCGGGCCTTCCCTATTCGCTTTGCGAAGTGAACGTCCACGACGGGTCGGCCCGCGCGCATTCGGAGTTCATGACCGCAAGCCCGATGGGCAAAGTGCCGGCGATTCGCGATGGGCAGGCGACCGTGTTCGATTCGGCCGCCATCTGCGGCTATATCGCCGACCGCTATCCGGACAGCGGACTGGCACCGGCCACCGACGATCCCCAGCGCGCCCTCTACTGGCAGTGGATGGTCTTCACCCCGAGCGTGATCGAGCCCGCACTTTCCGAAAAGGCAGGCGGCTGGACGACGGCCACGGGTCGCAACGCCTGGGGCGACTTCGACCGGATGATCGCCGCCTTCGAAGCCGGAATCGGCGAGACGGACTGGGTGCTGGGCGAGACCTTCTCGGCCGCCGACATCATGCTCGGCTCTTCGGCGATTTTCATGCGCATGTTCGACATGATGCCGGAAAGCCCGATCCTGAACGCCTATGCCGACCGATGCGCCGCTCGCCCTGCGTTCCAGCGCGCCATGGCCACCGAGCCAACCGGATAAGCACTTGAAACTGAAGCAATTTCCGATCGATCAGGCTTTTACCTGAGCGGAAGAGGCTTCGGTCGCGTCGGGATCACGCAGCCGAGTTCGATCCTCGGCCGGAGTTGCCATTTGCCGCCACCCACATGGTCCAATATCGCACATAAATTGCATTACCCCCAAGACACAAGCCCTACGAGATCGTGCGGAACGATTGCGCCGGCTCCGGCTTCCCGCTAGATCAACGCCCAGATTCCACGAGCATTCTGGGAGGCTTCGCCCCATGACCGCGACCCGCACGGAAACCGACTCGTTCGGCCCGATAGAGGTTCCCGCCGACCACTATTGGGGCGCGCAGACCCAGCGCTCGCGCCAGAACTTCAAAATCGGCACCGAAACGATGCCGACGCCGGTGATCCGCGCCCTCGGCATCATCAAGAAAGCGGCGGCGCTGACCAACAAGGAGCTCGCCAACATCGAGCCCGAGCTGGCCGACGTCATCGCGACCGCCGCCCAGGAGGTGATCGACGGCAAGCACGACGGCGAGTTCCCGCTGGTCGTCTGGCAGACGGGGTCGGGCACCCAGTCGAACATGAACGCCAACGAGGTGATCTCCAACCGGGCGATCGAAATCCTCGGTGGCGAGCGCGGCTCCAAGACGCCGGTTCATCCCAACGACCACGTCAACCGGTCCCAGTCGTCGAACGACACCTTCCCGACCGCCATGCACATCGCAGCGGCCGAAGAGATCGTCCAGTCGCTGATTCCTGCGCTTGAGCATCTGCACGACGCTCTGCAGGCCAAGGCGGACGAATTCGCCGACATCATCAAGATCGGCCGCACCCACACCCAAGACGCGACCCCGTTGACGCTCGGCCAGGAGTTCTCCGGCTACGTCGCGCAGGTGCAGCTCGGCATCAAGCGGGTGAAAGCCTCCCTCGACGATCTCTATGCGCTTGCCCAGGGCGGCACCGCGGTCGGCACCGGCCTTAACACCAAGATCGGCTTTGCGGAGAAATTCGCCGCCAACGTCGCCGCCATCACCGGCCTGCCGTTCCGCACTGCGGAGAACAAGTTCGAGGCGCTTGCTGCCCACGATGCCTATGTCGCCGCCCATGGCGCGTTGGAGACGGTGGCGGTCTCGCTGTTCAAGATCGCCAACGACATCCGCTTCCTCGGCTCCGGCCCGCGCTCCGGCCTCGGCGAGCTCTCCCTGCCGGAGAACGAGCCCGGCTCCTCCATCATGCCGGGCAAGGTGAACCCGACCCAGTGCGAGGCGCTGACGATGGTCTCGGCGCGCGTGATGGGCAATCAGACCACGATCGCGGTTTCCGGCTCCCAGGGCCATTTCGAGCTCAACGTCTACAAGCCAGTGATGGCCTACGCCATGCTGCAGTCGATCCGGCTCTTGGCCGACGGCGCGCGCTCCTTCACCGACCACTGCGTGGTGGGCATCGAGGCCAATCGCGGCCAGATCGAAGAGCTGATGAAGCGCTCGCTGATGCTGGTCACCGCGCTCGCCCCGAAAATTGGCTACGACAACGCCACCAAGGTTGCCAAAACCGCGCACAAGAACGGCACGACGCTGCGCGAAGAGGCCGTCAAACTCGGCTTCGTGAGCGAGGCGGAGTTCGACGAGATCGTGCGGCCGGAGAAGATGATCGGCCCGAGCTAAAACCAAAGCCGGGAAAAGCGGGAACCGGCTTTCCGTCCGGAGAAAAGACCATGGCCGAGATCGTCAATCTCCGGCAGGCGCGCAAGCAGAGGAAGCGCGCCGAAGACAAGGAGCGCGCGGCGGAAAACCGCGCGCTTCGCGGCATGAGCAAGGCGGACAAGTCCACCGAGGCTAAACGGCGCGAGGCGCAAAATCGCCACCTCGAGGGCCATCGCCGCAAAGACGAGGACTGAGCCCGCTCGGCACGTGAGCTAAGCAGCCACCGCATTCACTGGGATTCGCCCGACGAGGACGTCTGCGAGCGAATTGAGGGCTTGGGGTGTGTTCGGCCTTCGCACCTTGCGTCGCGCCATCTGCGCGCCTACCAATTCGCCGCCCGTGCTTTGAAGTCCCCCAAAAACACCGTCTTGAAGGGTGAGTTCTTCGATGCCCCTCGAAAAGCGGTCCCTCACGCTTGAGCAGCATCAGACCAGCGTCGCTCTGGAACCGGAATTCTGGGCGGAGCTGGAAGCCTGGGCCGCGGCGGATGACACCACCATCACCGCCGTGATCGAGGAGATCGACCGGCAACGCCCGACCAGCGAGCGCTTGGCCTCCAGCCTGCGCGTCGCGATCCTGACCCGGCTAAAAGAGATCGCATCGACGCCTGCTTCTTAAAACATGCCCCGCTGACGGCTCTCAGCCTGTCTTTTACGCGGGTTCCGACGGCACATCGGTATCCCCTTCGCCTGGAAAAGCTCTATTGCGGCAGCGGGCCGAGATCGCGCTGCTCGATGGTGAACGGCCCCGGATTTGCGCCGGCGGCCGGCGCGTCCGGTGCCTGCGAGCGTTGCTCGGTGGGCGCCCTGAGATCGAGCGGAGCACGGCCGGCCCTCGGCGGCGGACCGATCTCGCTCGGTGGGCCGAGGGGCGTTGGCCAAAGCAGTCTGGGGCCGCGGTCGATCAGAGATCCGATCGGGTCTGAAGGATCCGGCGAAAGCACGCCGGCGGAGGGCAACGTCGACGGCGCCGGGGGCGCTTCGGACGTCGCACTTCCCTCCCCAATCTCAGGCGATTCCAAGGTCGGCCGCGGCTCCGGCTCGGCCGGGGCAACCTCGGCGCCGGCGGCCGCACGCTGTTCCTCGGCCGCGCGTGCCGCTTCCTCGGCAGCCCGTGCCGCCTCTTCCGCCCGACGGCGCTCTTCTTCCTGGCGCTGGCGCTCGGCTTCCGCCCGCCGCTCCTCCTCCAGGCGGCGCAACATCTCCTCCTGGCGGCGGCGGCGCTCCTGCAGCTCCTTTTCCAAAGCTTCCAGACGACGGCGCTCGCGTTCGGTCTCACGCAGCGTCAGATAGCCGACCAGCGGATCGACCCCAAGCTCCACCGATGGCGCATCGAGCGGCCCGGCAAAGTCGAGCCCGATATCGGCGGTAACGTCCGGCACCAGATCGGGATCCGGCGGGGTCAGGCTCAGATCGACCGCTCCCGACAGCGTCCAAGCCGGAAGATCGATGGACCCGCTGCCTGAGACATCGGCGGCATCGGTCTCCACGGTGACCTCGCCGATACGAGCGATCCCGGAGGCGATCCCGATGGTTCCGGAAAGTTGCGTGAAGGCAAGCGAGCCGCCGTCGAGCCCGTCCGACACGGCCGCGCGCACCGCATCCGCGTCCACGTCGACATCGCCAGCCGCGTCGGCCTGCCGGATCGCCGCAAGGATCGCATCGGGATCGAGATGACGGATCAGCCCGTCGCGGGCGGTGAAGCTGCCGCTGCCCGACAGCGCGGCGACCATGGCCTGGACCGACCGGCCCATCGCCTGGAAATCGAGCGCCAGATCGAGGCTGCCGGTCGCGACCGGGCGCTCCTCCGCCGACCACACCAGGCCTGCAAGCTCCGCATCCGAAAGGGCCAGCCGGCCGGACAGCGTCGCCTGCCCGTCGCTGCGGGAGAGATCCAACGCCCCTTCCAGATCGCCGCCGCCGTAGCGCCCCGACAGATCCGACAGCAGCAGCCGATCGGGCGCAAGCGACAAGCCGAACTGCGCATTGCGCACGTCCCTCGCACCGATCCAGAGCCGGTCGGTGGTCACGTCGAGATCGAGATCGACGCCTGCCAGCGCCGAAGGCCCGAACGGCGCGTCCGGCCAGCCGTCCAGCGTCTCGCCGGCATAGGTCCAAGTCTCGCCCCCAAGCAGCAGCTCGGTCAGGACCTGCAGATCCACCTCGCCAATCGTGATATTGCCGTCGAGGTGAGCAAGGTCGCCGCTCAAATCCGCCGTCCCGCCGCCGCTCAAGCGGATCCCGGCGACGCGGCCGTCGAGACCAGACACGGCCACGTCGTCGAGAGGGCCAGTCGCCTGCGCAGACAGCGACACCGGAACGCCACCCGCCAACAGCGGCAAGGCCCGTCCGCTGGCGAGGGCCGGCAGTGACAGGTCGTCGCTCACAAGCGAAAGGTCGAGGTCGACGGTCGGCGGCGCGTCGCCGGCGGCAACCACCGTTCCGCCAGCCTTGAGTGTCGCGCCGACGAGGTTGGCCTCGCCGTCCACCGACAGCCCGTCCGACGCCGCCCCGGTCACGGCGAACGCGACATCGCCGGCAACGTCGCTTCCGACCGGAAGTACGGCGAGGCCGAGCTGACGCATCAGCCGATCGCCATCGGAGTTGCTCGCCCTCAAGCTGGCGTCGATTTCGGCATCGCGCCAGGTCGAGATCTGTCCGTTGGCTTCCCCGGACATCTTGATCTCGGTCCCGCCGGCCGTTCCGCTCACGGACAGATCGAGCGTGCCGCCCTCTTTCGATTGATCGCCGGACAGCTCGAAATTCAAAGCCACGGGCGCAAAATCGCCCGCCGCGTCGCCAAACCGGCGCACGAATGCATTGCCCGGCGCGAGGTCGTCCGCAAGCCGCGCCAGATCCGAGAGCCGATCGCCCTCCAGGCGGCCGGAGAGCCGACCACTTGGGCGATCGCCGGCCTCGCCGAAATTGCCGGAAACTTCCAGCCGGGTGCCGCCGAGATCGGCGATTTGCAAATGATCGAGCGTGAAGGCGTCGTCGATCAGTGCGGCATCCAGCTCCACCCCGTTGGCGGTAACGCCGCCCAACGTCGCCTCGTCGGCGGTGAGATAAAGGGTCACGTCGCCGCCAATTCCGGACGCGAGCCCGCTCCCCTCCGAAACGCTGCCGATCATGGTGGCGAACGGCGCCAGGTCGATCCGATCGGAGCGCAAATCGAGATCGAGCGCCGCCCGCACCCGTTCGGAGCCGGGCCGATAGCGCAGCGACCCGAGAACGGTCGCCTCGCCGCTTCGAAGCCGCATGGCGGGCATGGCGATTTCGCCGCCGCCGATCTTCAGCGCCCCATCAACGGATACCAGAGAGCGCACCGGGATTGTCCCCCCGCTGCCTCCGCGCCACCAGCGCGCCAGCGCGCCCGGCTTTTCGGAGACAACCTCGACATCGCCATCATAGCGGCGCTCGTCGCCGAGCTGGAGCTGACCGGAGGTCGACACCGCCGTGTCCCCGGGAAGACCGGCGCGCGCCGAGACGATCCGCCAGCCTTGCGCAGAAGGTTGCGCCTCGACCGAGGCGTTCTCGATCACCGCTCCTCCCGCGATGATGGAAACGAAGCGTGCGGAGACCGAGCCATTGCTCTCAAGCGCAGGCACCGCATCCAATGCGCCTAACAGCGGAGCGAGCCGCTCGGCCGGCCGGCCGCCGTCCCGGCTGTGGCCCATCGCTTTCAAAAGCCCGTCCAGATCCATCTGGCGCGCGGCGAGGTTGAGCCGGAAGCCTTCGTCCCCGTGGAACGGCACCTGCAACGAGGTCCGCATCACCACCGGCCGCTCAATCGGCCCATAACGGATTTCCGCTTCCGGTATGGTCAGGGCGTTGGGCGCAACGTCCAACGTGCCTTCGATGCTCCACGGCACCGCCGGCGTCTCATCGTCCTGGTTCGGACGCGGCGCCACCGTCAGGGCGCCGGTGAAGCGCGCCGGCGCGCTGGACAAGGTCGCCTCGCCATCGACGGTGAAATCCACAGGGCGCGCCGTCGGTCGCACCCGCGCCTTGACCGTCAGCGGAGCCCCGATCACGTGGCTTCCGGTCGCAAAGCGCAGGTCGTAGCTCGATCCGTCGAAGTCGAGCGAGCCGGCCCCTTCGAACGGTCCGTGGAAGGAGCGGCCGGACCCGGTCATGTTGATGCCGTCGACGCGCGCGGTCTCCCCGGTGCGCCGATCGTCGATCAAAAGCCGCCCGCGCCGCACGTCGATCTGATCGAAGCGAACCTTGGCCGGGTCGACCCATTCCAGCGGCCCTTGAGCCAGATGTAGCACCGGGCCTTCCACGCTGCCGTCCGGCTCGACGGTGACGTGCACCTCCGGACCGAAGAAGCTGAGCGCAACCACGTCGATCTCCCGCTTCAGGAGTGGCGAAAGATCGACTTCGAGTTCGACCCGGTCGGCGGTGAAGATCGGCTCGTCCTGCGGCCCGACGCGCACCGTCTCCAGGGAGATGCGTGGCGCCGGCAGAAGCCGCACGTCGGCCTGGCCGAGCACGCGCACCTCCTCGCCCAGGAGCTTTTCGGCCTGGGTCTCGATAAGGTCGCGGTAGACGGTCCAATCGACCAGGAACGGTCCGACGAGTGCTGCGGTGAGCAGCATGATCACCGCGACCCCGAGGCTGATGAAGAACGCGTTCAGCGCCGGCCTCCGTCTTTCGCCCTACCGCGCGTCACGCCCCCGCGTCCTAAAAGGAATCGTCGGGCAGGATCTTCCCGGGGTTCATGATGCCGCGCGGATCGATGGCTTGCTTGATCATGGCCATGAAATCGACCGTGTCGCCGTGCTCCTTGCGCAGATACTTGATCTTGCCATGTCCAACGCCGTGCTCGCCGGTGCAGGTTCCCTCCATGGCGATCGCGCGCTCCACCACCCGTGCCATGAACTGTTCCGCCCGGGAGATCTCATCGGCGGAGTCCATGTCGATCAGGAGCGAGACATGGAAGTTGCCGTCGCCGACATGGCCAACGATCGGAGCCAGAAGCCCGCTTTCGTCGAGATCGCGCCGGCTTTCGGTGATGGCCTCGGCCAATCGCGAGATCGGCACGCAGACATCGGTCGCAAGCGCCTTGGAGCCGGGGCGCAGACCAACACACGCCCAATAGGCGTCATGTCGGGCCTGCCATAGCCGGTTGCGGTCTTCCGCCGCCCGCGCCCACTGGAAATCGCTTCCGCCGAACTCGGCCGCGATCTCGCCGAACATCTCCGCCTGTTCCTTCACGCCCGCCTCTGAACCGTGGAACTCCAGAAGCAGCGTTGGGGTCTCGCGCATGTCGAGCTTGGAATAGGCATTGGAGGCCTTGACCTGCAGCTCGTCGAGGAGCTCGATCCGCGCCACCGGGATGCCCGACTGGATCGTCGCGATGACGGCGTTGCAGGCCCCTTCGAGGGTCTCGAACGGACAGACGGCGGCGGAGATCGCCTCCGGAATGCCCTGCAGGCGCAGCGTCAGCTCGGTGATGATGCCGAGCGTCCCTTCCGAGCCGACCAGGAGGCGGGTCAGATCGTAGCCGGCGGAACTCTTCTTGGCGCGGCTTCCGGTCTTGATGATGCGCCCGTCCGGCATCACCGCCTTCAGGGAGAGGACGGCATCCTTCATGGTCCCGTAGCGCACCGCGTTGGTGCCGGAGGCACGAGTGGCGGCCATGCCGCCCAAGCTCGCGTCCGCGCCCGGATCGATCGGGAAGAACAGGCCCTGATCGCGCAGATATTCGTTGAGCTGCTTGCGCGTCACGCCCGGCTCGATAACGCAATCCAGATCTTCCGCGTGGACGGCGAGCACCCGGTTCATGCGCGACAGGTCGATCGAGATACCGCCGGCCATGGCGTTGACGTGGCCTTCCAGCGAGGTACCGGCACCGAACGGGATCACCGGAACGCCAGCATCTCCGCACAGGCGGACGACCTCGGAGACTTCCTCCGCGCTTTCGGCGAACACCACCGCATCGGGCGGGAGGTTTGCCAGCCAGGTGGTGGTATTGGCGTGCTGCTCGCGGATCGCCGCGCCGACCTGGCAACGATCGCCGAAGCGTTCGACCAGGCGCTCGACCGTGGTGACGATCGCCGGCTCGTTGCGTTCCAACTTGCGGATCGGTTCCGCACCCATATTACTCAACCTCCAACTGAACCTGCCGCAATGCTGCGCAGGCGAAACGGGCCGACAATACCGTTGCCGGTTTTGAATGCGGGGTCGCACAGCTCACGCTCCCGCGCAACGCGCGAGACCGTCTGACCACCCATGGTGCACTGCGCACAGACCTTTGTCTTTCGTCACCCTAGCAAAAAGGCGAAGATCGCCAAAGCGACATAGCCCTCCCAACGTCGTACAAGGTGTCCGGAAACACGAGCACGAGCTTGGTCCTCCGGGAACGTTGTCGACGCTGACTTAAGAAAGAAGGACCGTTCAATGGCACAGACAGAATTTCCAGCCCCGTTCGTCGCTCGCGACATGGCCGTCGAAGAAGGCTGGATCGACTATAACGGCCACATGAACGTCGCCTACTACATCGTCCTGTTCGACCGTTGCATCGACGACGCGCTGGATGTCATCGACATGGGCGCCGACTACCGTACCCGGGAAGGCAAATCCTTCTTCACGGTCGAGAGCCACACCTCCTATCTGCGCGAACTCACCCTCGGCGACAGCGCGGTGATCGACCTCCAGCTTATCGACATGGACGACAAGCGCATCCACCTGTTCCAGGAGATGCGGCACGCCACCGAGGGTTTCGTCGCCGCGACGCTGGAGACGCTGATGCTCCACGTCGACATGGACGCCCGCAAGGTGGTGCCGTTCGCCCCCGATGCGGCTGCCCGCGTCGAGGCCGCCATCGCCGCCCATCGCGACCTGCCCCGGCCGGAACGGCTTGGCCGCTCGATCGGGATCCGCCATCGCTGAGCGGCCTCCGTTTGCAACCGCTTCGTGGTTGCCTTGCCCGCACCGGCAGGCAGTCACGACGGTTCGCGCACCGCACCACGAGGGAAAGCCGGTGTTTTGAAACGACCGGCGCGACAGCGACGAAGGATGAGAACATCCGACGATGCGGACTATTCGTCCGGAACTCGAATCGTCAGATACTCTCAAGGCACGTCATCGTAACCATGGGCGATTCGCCCCAATAAGTCGGCGGTTCAATGAGCGATCCGACGGCACCGGAGGACCCTTCCCGACGGCGCGAAGAGCCACCCGTCACCTTCCTCTGGAGCGGCCTGCGTCCGAATCTGGTCATCTTCCTGGCGAGCCGACAGCCGCTGATCTGGCTGCTCGCGTTGTTGGTGGGCGCCGTCGTTGCGGTGGCGGCGATCCTGTTCCGCCTGCTCATTGGGCTGGTCCAACTCCCCTGGCTCGGGACCACGGGAGAAAACGTGGTGACGGCGGCCGCCTCGATCTCGCCCTATCTGATCCTGCTGGTTCCGGCGGTCGGCGGGCTTCTGCTCGGCATCGTGCTGCAGCTCTTCCAGCCGCTGCAGCGCACCTATTCCGTCGCCGATGTGATCGAGGCCAAGGACAAGGTCGGCCGCAGCTTTCCCTTTTGGCCGGGGATCTCGTCGGCGCTCCTGACCGCTTATTCGCTCGGCATCGGCGCCAGTGCGGGGCGCGAAGGCCCGGTGGTGCATCTCGGCGCCACGCTGGGCACCGACATCGCCCGCATCTTCCGCCTGCCCGACGCCAGCAAGCGCATCCTGCTCGGCTGCGGGGTGGCGAGCGCGATCGCGGCATCCTTCAACGCCCCTATCGCCGGCGTCCTGTTCGCCCATGAGGTGGTGCTCGGCCATTATGCCCTGACCGCGTTCGTGCCGATCGTGATCGCTGCGGTCATGGGGGCGCTGCTGTCGCGGCTCTGGTTCGGCGATATCGCGGCCTTTGTGATCCCGTCCCACCAGATCACCTCCTACTGGGAGCTGCCGGCGTTTGCGCTACTGGGCCTGACCTGCGCGGCGGTCACGATCCTGTTCCACCTGGCGCTGCTCGGCTCGGAGTGGATCGCGCGCCATTCCGGCTTACCGGTCTGGTCGCTGCCGGCGCTGGGCGGACTCTTCATCGGCGGCATCGGGCTGACCTACCCGGAAATCCTCGGCGTGGGCTACGAGACCACCGACGCGGCCCTCAAGAACCACCTCACGATCCAGACCATGCTGACGCTGTTGGTGGTGAAGGCGATGGCGACCGCCATCACGCTTGCCGCGCGGTTCGGCGGCGGGATCTTCTCGCCGTCGCTCTATCTGGGGGCGATGGCGGGCGGAGCGTTCGGGTTGATCGCGGCGGAGGTATTTCCCTCCATGGCCTCCAGCGAAGGGCTCTATTCGCTGCTCGGCATGGGCGGCGTTGCCGCTGCTATGCTGGGCGCGCCGATTTCCACCACCATGATCGTGTTCGAGCTCACCGGCGGCTACGGGCTCTCGATCGCACTGCTCCTCACGGTCGCGATCTCCAACGGCGTGTCCCTGGCCGTGCTCGGCCGTTCCTATTTCGAAACCCAGCTCATCATGCGCGGCGCCCGCCCGCTGCGGGCCAAGCCCGGCAGCGGAGGACCTCAGGAATAGTGGTTCCGCACCACCGCGCCGGCGATCTCCGGCGCCTCGATCACGCCGACCACGTCCTCCGGCCTGGGCACGCCGCCCTCGCCTTCGCGCAGCACGATCGCGAACGAACGGTTGCGCTTGTTCATCCGGCTGATGACGGCGTTCAGGATGGTGTTCTCCGGCGCGACGACATAATCCGCCGACATCAGCGACTTCAGCGTCTGGCCGTCATGGGCCGGGCGATAAGGCACAGCGCCGAACCGTACATAGCCGGCGATGCGCTGCTCCTCGGTGACGATCACATGGGTGCCCTCCTCGCTGGAGATCTTCTCCAGCGCCTCGACGACCCTCGTGTCCGACGGCAGGATCACGAACTTCTTGCTCATCAGCTCGCGGGCCGGCTGCACCAGATACATGTTGGTGTGGCGCACCATCGGGATCGGCTTGCCGCGCCGACGCAGCTTCACCGTGTAGATATTGACCGCGATCAGATAACGCCGAACGCCCACCGCGAGCCCCACCGCCAGCACCAGCGGCACGATCACGTTGTAGTCGCGGGTCATCTCGAAAATCATGACGATCGCCGTCATGGAGGCACCGGTGGCGCCGCCCACGAGCGCGCCCATGCCGACCACCGCGAACTCTTCCACCGCGAACAGGTCCGGCGCGAAATAGGCCCCGATCGCGCCGACGGCGCCGCCCAGCGTCGCGCCGATGAACAGCGACGGCGAGAACACGCCGCCCGAGGCGCCCGCCCCCAGGCTGACGCTGGTGGCCAGGATCTTTGCCAGCAGAAGCAGCAGCATAAAGAGCGCGCTGCTCATGCCGCCGTCCAGGATGTCCTGAATGGTGGCGTAGCCCACGCCGGCGGTGTGGTAATGGCCGGTGAAGGCGAACAGCCCGTAGCTCAACAGGCCGACGATCAGCATACCCAGGATGGCGCTGGTGTAGTCGTTGCCGGGCAGGCTCGGGAAAAAGTCCTCCGCCCAGGCCAGGAAGCGGATGAAGGCCCAGGAGGCAACGCCGCCCAGGATACCGAGAATGGCAAAGCCGAGCAGCACTTCCGGCTGGATCGCCGAGCGCGCCGGATCCGCGGCCAGCGGCACGAAGAAGGCCGGATCGAGGCCGAACACGATGCGACCGATATAGGTCGCCGTCGCAGTCGCCACGACCACCGGCAGGAAGGTCCGGCTGGAGACTTCCGGCAGCAACAGCTCGACGGCGAACAGCACCCCGCCGAGCGGCGTGTTGAAGGTCGCCGCAATGCCCGCGCCCGCACCCGCCGACAACAGCGTGATCTTCTGCCAGCGCGGCAGGTGGAGCCAGCGGGCCATGGTGGAGCCGAACGAGGCGCCGATCTGGATGATCGGCCCTTCGCGGCCGACCGAGGCACCGGACCCGATGGAGATCGCCGAGGCGATCGACTTCACCACCGCGACCACCCCGCGCACATTTCCGGAGTTGTGGTAGACCGCGTACATCACCTCCGGCACGCCGTGGCCCTTGGCTTCCGGCGCGAACGTCTTCACCAGCCAAACGACGATCAGTCCGCCGACCACCGGCGACAGGATAACCAGCGGCCCCCAAAGGCTCGGCGGATCGTACTGGTTGGCGTCGTAGCTCCAGGCGAAAGTGCCCAGAAAGAACACGTTGTGGATCACCGAGATCATCACTCGGAACACCACGGCGCCGGCCGCGGCGACGAGACCGATCAGGAAGGCGATGAGACAGAGCGCGGGCATCGCCACGACGCGCTCGCGCGGCTCGCCCTCCTGGTTTGAGGGATCGGCGGGCGCGGTCGCGTTTGAAATGTCGGTCATTGTCCCAAGCGGGCTTTGGTGGTGACGGGAGGCGGGAATGCAAGGGGTCGTGCACCCGTGGGCCGGAAGTGTCAAGAAAGCGACAGGTAGCCGATCACCGGTGCCCCCCTATCGAAGGCACTTTTTTCCAAGACAGCGTTCCGGCTTTGCCGCAGGATCGCGGGCATGGAACCGATCAGCCAATTCGACGCGTGGCAGACCACCGAAACCGGCCCGCGCGAGCACGTCGCTTTCTGGCGGGCTCCGCGGTTCGACGCGTTGGAATGCCTGGCGGCGACTTTCCGCACTCACGAATACGCCCAACACACCCACGAGACCTATGTGGTCGGCGTGATCGAACGCGGCTGCGAGACCTTTCAGGTGCGCGGAGTGCGGCATTTTGCCCTCCCCGGCGACGTCTGCTTCGTCAATCCGGACGAAGTCCATGACGGCAGCCCTGCGGCGGACGGCTACAGCTATCGGATGACCTATCCCACCATCGAGCTGATGACCGGGCTCGTGGAGGACATGACCGGCCGGCCGGCCGGCGGCACGCCCAGCTTCGTCGCTCCGATCGTGCACGATCCGGAGCTCGCCCGGCGCTTCTCCGCCGCCCATCGCCGGCTCGGCGCGGGCAGCGATGCGCTTTCGCAGGACGAGGCCCTGACCGCCGTCTACGCCGATGCGCTGGCCCGATACGCAAAGATCCTGCCGCGATCCGCGACCGGGAGCGAATCGGCAGCCGTCCAAACGCTTGTCGACTATCTGGACGCCCACTATGCCGACGATGTCACCCTGCCGGAGCTGGCGCGGATCTCCGGCCTGTCGCGGACCGGGCTGATCCGCGCGTTCAAGGCCGAAACCGGTCTTACGCCGCACGCCTGGCTGACCGACCGCCGCATCCGCGCCGCGCGCAACGGGCTCGCCGCCGGCATGTCGCCCGGCGAGGTCGCGCTTGCTTGCGGCTTCTACGACCAAAGCCACCTCAACCGCGCCTTCAAGGCCCGGGTCGGGGTGACACCCGGCGCCTATCGCCGGCCCTGACCGCGCACGTAAGTGCGCTCTCGCACTTCCTTCCGACACTGCGCTCCCAATGCCGTCCGGCCCTCGCCGGAGAGGGCGGAGTCGCCCGCAGCTTCCCGTTAAACGCCCATGTCTCGAAACCAACCGCCAGAACCACTCTCCCGCCCCAACCGATCCGAGGTCGCGGATGGCGCGCTCGCCGTCTTGCCGCTCGCAATCGCGGTGATCCCTTTCGGGCTCTTGTGGGGGGCGGTGGCGGCCCAAAAAGGACTGTCGCCCGCCGAGGCCTTCTTGATGTCCGCCATGGTCATGGCCGGCGCATCCCAGTTCGTGGCGATCGACCTCTGGGCCCATCCGCTTCCGATCGCGACCCTGGTGGCCGCGGTGTTTCTGGTGAACACGCGCCACATCCTGATGGGGACGTCGATCCTGCCGAAAATGCAGGCCTTTCCCCCACGCTGGAAACCGCTGGCGCTGTTCTTCCTCGTCGACGAGGTCTGGGCGCTGTCGGAGCAGCGCGCCCGGGAGGGCCGCTTAACGGCCAGCTACTATGCCGGCCTCGCCGCTCTGTTGTGCTCATGCTGGCTGTTGTGGACCACGCTCGGCGCCTATCTGGGAACGGCCATCGGTGATCCGACCCGTTATGGATTCGACTTCGCGTTCACGGCCATGTTCATCGGCCTGCTGATGGGCTTTCGGTCCACGCCGGGCTTTGCGGCCAGCGTCGCGGCGGCAGCCGTCGCCTCCACTGCGGTGCACATGATCGCACCGGGTCCGGTGTCGATCGCCGCCGGCGCGTTGGCCGGGATTGCGGCTGCCGCCCTTGCCCCGATCCGCGAGGCAAAGCGATGACCGTCGATCCCACCACGCTCGTTGCCATCGTGCTGATGGGGTTGGCCACCTATTCCACCCGGCTTGCCGGCCTGTTCCTCGTCCATCGGGTGCCGGCTTCGGGCCGGCTGCACCAGGCGCTACAAGCCGTGCCCGCTGCGGTTCTGACCGCGATCGTGGCGCCTGCCGTCTTCACGGGTGACCTCTCCGATCTCCTGGCCGGTGTCGTCGCCGCCCTGACGGCGCTACGCTTTCCGCTGCTCGCCGCCGTCGTGGCCGGTACGGCAACGGCCGCGCTCATGCGTGCGGTGATGTGAGCAGCAGCTTTTTGTCCCGTAAGTTATCCCAACCTGTGCCGGCGAAAGGCGCAATTCGCCCCCCTCTCACTCCGAGAAAAAGCGCACGCGCCAGTTCACTTCCCGCAGGCTTTTTCACCCCACGATCGGACGAGTTGCGCCGATCAGCCAGTCGCGGGTCTCCGGATCCAGATCCCCGGCCAGCGCCCCCTGAACCCGCAAATGATAACTGTCGAGCCAGGCGATCTCGGCCGGTGACAAAAGCCGAGGTAAAATCAGCCGACGGTCGATCGGGGCAAGCGTCAGGGTTTCGAAGCCCAACATCTCCCGTTCGCCGCCGGGAAGCGCGGCCGGCGGCGTCACCAGCACCAGATTCTCAATCCGAATGCCGAAATGGTCGGGCCGATAGTAGCCGGGCTCGTTGGAGACGATCATGCCCGGCTCCAGCGCCGTATGACCAAGCTTGGAGATGCGCTGCGGCCCCTCGTGGACGGAGAGATAAGCGCCGACGCCATGACCGGTGCCGTGGTCGAAATCGTGACCGCTCTGCCAGAGCGAGATCCGGGCCAAGGCATCGAGCTGGGCACCGCTGGTGCCGACGGGAAAGCGCGCCCGGGCAATCGCGATGTGGCCTTTGAGCACTTGGGTGAACCGCACCCGCATTTCCTCGCTCGGCGGTCCGAACGCGACGGTGCGGGTGATGTCGGTGGTGCCATCGAGATACTGTCCGCCGGAATCGATCAGAAACAGCTCGCCCGGCGCAATCCGCCGATCGGTGCGTTCGGTGACGCGGTAGTGCACGATCGCCCCGTTGGGCCCGGCCCCGGAGATGGTGTCGAACGAGATCTCTTTCAGTTCGCCCGTCTCGGCGCGAAAATTCTCCAACGCAGTGACGGCCTCGATCTCGCTGAAACCCTCCTCTCCGCGCTGCTCCAGCCAGGCGAGGAAGCGCGCGACGGCCATTCCGTCGCGATGATGGGCGCTGCGGGAGCCGGCGACTTCCGCCGGCGTCTTCACCGCCTTTTCCGCCACTACCGGATCGTCGGCCTCGATCAGCTCGCCGCCGGCGCTCTCCACGGCCCGGACATAGGCCTCCGGAGTAAGATTGGGATCGATCAGAACCGCATTTTCGTGATGGCCGAGCTCGGCAAGCCGCGCAGACAGGTTCTCCGGCTCGTCGATCTCGGCGATCTCGGCGATCTCGGCCAGCGCGTCGCGAACCGAGTTGGTGAGCTTGCGGGCGTCGACATAGAGCGTCGGCCGGCCTTCGCTCGGCACCAGCGCGCTCGCAAGCGCAACGGGAATGTGCGGAATATCCGCGCCACGAATGTTGAACAGCCAGGCCACCGAATCCGTGGCCGTCAGAAGGCCGGCGTCGGCACCCTTGCGCTTCAGATCCGCCTGAAGCGTGGCGATCTTATCGGCGGCGGATCGCCCCGCTCGCTCTTCCGGATAAAGAGTGATCGGCGCCAGCGGCGGCGCCGGCCGGTCGCTCCAGACCGCGTCCAGAGGGTTGGCGTCCAGCGCCACCAGATGGGCGCCCGCCGCATGGCAGGCCGCCTCGAACCGACGGACTTCGGCCCGCGTATGCAGGCGCGGATCGAAGCCGACTTTCTGATCGACACCCAGGCGCTCGCCCAGCCAGGCCGACGGCCGGATCTCGGCGATCGAGACCGGTGTGAAGACGGAGGTGTCGACCTGACGGCGGACCTGGGTCGTGTAGCGGCCATCCACGAACACGGCGGCTTCGCGCTCCAGAACGACCGCGATACCCGCCGAACCGGTGAACCCGGTGAGCCAGGCGAGCCGCTCCGCAGAGGCCGGGACATACTCGCCCTGGTATTCATCCGCCCGCGGTATGATGAAGCCAACGACACCAAGGCGCGCGAGCTCCGCTCTCAGCGCCGACAGGCGCGCAGGCCCGACACTCGGATCGGCACCGTCTTCAAAGCTCTGAAACATCGCCGGTTTCTCCTCGCGCATTTTCCCTCACATCGGACCGAGCCGGATGAGAACCGATTGCGCAACCTGTTGTCATCGCGGGCATTTCTCATAGGCACAGCGAGCCCGCCCGATCTTGGAACGCCCGCAAAACCGTCCATCGAACCTGGGTATCGGTTTTCCGCGATCCGCTCCAGATCCGATGATTTATTTTGCACCGCAGCATCCATTTTTTGTGCAATGCAATAACGACAGGTCAGGCATGCAGTCCTGTCGATTGTATACGGCCCCCGCGAGGCTCATGTTGCATTGCGAGATATGGGAGCAACGCCCCGGATTCGTGTCACCACGGAAAGGACATCACCATGGCCATGACGACGACTTCCGGCGATTTTCGACTGACGGGCAGCGAGCGCGAGCATTCCGCCCTTCATCGTCTGATGAGCCGGATCATCACCGCGCGCCAGCGCCAAGCCGAGCGCGCCATCAACGCCTACCTTTTGAGCCTCGACGACGAGTCGCTCGAGCGGTTGGGATACGACCGCGAAAGCCTCGAGAAGAACGCCTCGAGCGCATACCCCTACCTGTAACAGGTCTGGGCGTTCAGGCGAAAAATCAGGGTCCCAAGAGGTCTGTTCCTCCTCCCGACAGGCCTCTGAGGAACGGGCGGACGATCCAAGCGATCGCCCGCCCGTTTCATTTTGAGCAGATGGCAGGGTGAACGTCAGCTTCGCCGCTGCAGAACCAGCGTGGTCCAGGCGCCCAGCGGATAGGATGTCACCATCCGGAAGCCGTGGGCGAGATAGGTGCCGCGCACCAGCCGCTCCTGGGTCAACCGCAGACCGGAGAGAATCACGATTCCCTCGGGGAGGATCCGCCTCCGCATCTCCGGCGCCAGCGCCACCAATGGCCGTGCCAGGACGTTGGCGACGACCAGCCCGGGCTCGGCGAACCGCAAGGCCGGATGCTCGAAGCCCGCCGCCGTCACGGCGCGGACCTGCCCGGCAACCCCGAATGCCTGCAGATTGGCCCGGGCAACGTCGACCGCGATCGGATCGATGTCGCTTGCCAGCACATGGCGCACGCCGAGCCGGACCATGGCGGCGGCCAGAACGCCGGTGCCGGTGCCGAGATCGATCGCCCTCACCGGCAGTTCTCCCGCCTTGCCGAGCGCCTCCAGCGCCAGAAGACAGCCGACGGTGGTCTCGTGATGGCCGGTGCCGAACGCCTGGCCGGCGTCGATCTCCAGCCGCCAACGCGACGGTGCCACGCGGTCGCGATCATGGCTGCCGTAGACGCAAAAACGCCCCGCCTTGACCGGCGCCAGGCCGGCAAGGCTCTTGGCGACCCAGTCCTCGTCGCCGAGCCAGTCCGCCTGGAGCCCCTCGGCAAGATCCTGGTCCGAAAGCCGCGCCTTCACCGACGCCAAGGCCGCCTCGGCATTCTCGGCATCGATCAGCAGCGCCTCGACGCACCAGGGCCCCTCGTCCTCGATCTCGTAGTGGCTGACGACCGCGCTTTCGTCTTCCAGCGCCGATTCGAGCGCCATGGCGGCCGCGTCCACCCGTTCGGCCGGCACCACGCAGAAAAGTTTCAGAACCGGCGCCGCCGGTTGCGCCTCAGCCATTGTTGCCAGCCCCGGATTGATCGGTTCCGGAAGCCTCGCCGGCCTTGTCGATCGCCGCTCCGGCCCGGCGCGCCCGCGACTGCGCCTTGCGCCGCTTCAGGTTGGCCCTGAGCTCTTGGGCGAGGCGATCGGCCCGCTCGTCGTGCCCGGCGGTCTGCGCCGCCTTGTCGTCGTCTGTCGAATGTGCCGTCACTCTGGTCGCCCTCCTCGGCGCCGCAGGTGGGCGATGCGGATCGCTGCCGCCATCGCCCATTCTGGTGGTCCATCGCCCCTGGTGCGCACGACCGATTTGCGCGGTTTGCGCACCCGTCGTTGGCCGCTGCGCAAAGGGGCTGCGCGAATAGATTGCGCGAGGCTGTGCGCAGACGACGATCGGCGTCGTTCGCGCCTTGCGCCAACGTCGAGCCTGTGGCACAACCCGCCTCGCTTGCTTCGCCCGGCATGGCGGCGTAAGAGCCGCACGTCAAGTCGGCGCCTCGCGCCGGCCGGGCAGTGTCAGTGCCACGCCCATCGATGGTCGACCCGCTTCCGGCGGCAGCGAACGTCGGCGTGAACCGGCCGCAGTAGCTCAGTGGTAGAGCGCACCCTTGGTAAGGGTGAGGTCGGGAGTTCAATCCTCCCCTGCGGCACCATTTCTCCCTCCTGCCTGCAAAAACCACCTAAGGCCTTGAACGGAAAAGAAATTTTGGTGTTTAAAAACCCCTTTTCCCGGTCATAGGTGAGGAAATCGCCGAAGGCGAGTCTGAGCACTGCCCGCTTGTGCTCGAAACGCCCGGAATTCCAGAGTTTTTCGGGGTTCGAGAGGAACGTCATGGCGTGTTCAAACACCTTTTGAAAGACGTCCGCTTTCGGGGTCGGATCGGCCACGCGTTCCGCTAGAACCAGCTTTTCCCGTTCAAGAGTTTCGATGCGCTTTTCGTAAGCCGCGACCACGCGCGGATGGCTGGCCTCGACGACGGAATCGACGAGCTTGTCGATCTGCGTGTCGATCCGGCGCATCTCATCTCTCATCATCTCGACCTGCTGCCCGGCGAGCGTCGCCTGCCGTTCCCAAGCATCCTTGAACATGACGGTGGCGATCTGGACGAGCTTCTCGCCGGGGCGCAAGGTCTTGAGAAGGTCGGCAAAGCGGCCCTCGATCTTGGCGCGCGGAATGGTCTTGCCGTAGACGGTGCAGCCCTTCTTGCGGCAGAAATAATACGGATAGCGCTCGTACTTACCTTTGGCCCAACCCGCCGTTAGCGGCGTGCCGCAGCAGGAACAGGACACCGCACCCCGCAGCGGAAAATCCTCGCGAATGTCGGTGCGGGCAGCCGCATATCCATTGTCCGTCAGGCGCTGCTGAATGCGCTCGAACGTGGCGAGCGAGATCAGCCCCTCATGGCGTCCGGGCCGCAGGGGCACACCCCATTTCGGTGCATTGACATATCCGGCATACACCGCCTTGCCCAAGAGCCGGGTGACGGTCATGGACCTCAGCGTGCCGTTCGGCTTGTCCTTGGGAAAGAGCGGCTGTGCTTCCAGAAAGCGCTGCACCTCCGCTTGGGTGCGAAAGCGCCCGCTGGCGAAGCCTTCCAGCGCTTCGCGCACTATGGAGGCCAGTGGCTCGTTCGGAACCAGCTCTTTGCCGCCATGCTGGCCCTTGACGTACTTGTAGCCAACCGGGGCGCGGAAACACCAATAACCCTGCTCAACGCGGGCCTTCATTTTCTGGATGACCTGCCGCGTGTTCTGCTCGCGCTCAAGCTGGCCCTGAGCGGCGAATACCGTCTCGACGAACTTGCCTTCTGGTGTGTCTTCGAAACGAAAATTCAGGCATTCGACGCGGGCATTACGGGCTAGCAACTCGCGCCGGAGCCGCAGATGGAATTCGGTATCGCGTGCGAAGCGCTTCAGGTCGTCGAAGATAACAACGAATTCCCTGCCGTGTTGCCGATCAAGGTAGCGCAGCAGGGACACCATGCCGGGGCGGTTCATAAAATCGCCTCCACCCGACACGTCGTCGGGGAAGACCGCCTCAACCTCCATTCCCAACTCAGCGGCATATGCCCGGCAGCGGTGTTCTTGGCTGTCGAGCCCCGTGGCGTCCTTTGCCTGTCTTTTCGACGATACCCGGCAGTAAATGAGCGCCTTCGTCTTGTCTTTGCTCTTTGAAATGACTTCCATATTATTCCTTTCCGCCGCCGAGAACAAAACCCACGGTAGCTAATCTAAAATTCCAAACTTTCGAATTATTCTATATATTCTACAGCATCTGCTCGCATTTTTGCTGATTTCACGAGCCTCCTCGGCACTTTTCCACAAGACGCCTTGGCCTCCTGAGCTTGCTGAACCGGGTGTATTTCAAAGCCCAACGTGACGAACTCCACGATGATCGACCACAGCGTTTCGAGATATTCGCGCTTTTGCGCATCGGTCCAATCGCAGTCTTCGAGCATGTGCTCGTAGTGCGCGACATCGAACGCGATGACGGGCGCAGCCTTGTTTTGGTCTTCAAAAGCCGGGATCTTGGTATTTCCCGCCATATCTGCCTCCTTTCAGTTTCACTTCATCGCCGCGCTCCATGTTCCTCTCTTGCTCGACTGGAACAAAAGAGGAACATTATTGCATAGCTCCGCGCCGCAACGCAAGAAATATTTATGAATATTATCCTATCTGCCGCGCGAGACTGGACGGCTCCGCTCATTGTTGTTGCCACGGCCCTCGTCGGCGCGCTCTTGCGCCTTGTCTTCGCGCCGAAGGTCTTTCGTTCGCGCGTAGGCCGAGCGAGCTAACTCCGAGAGGCGAAGCAGGTCGGCACCGACGAAGCTCTGCCCCTCGCGATACGCTCCGTCCCGGTCCTTGTAGGAACGCGAGAACGTGGTGGCATAGAAGGCCCCGTCCGCACCTTCATTGCGCCAGATGCTGGCTTTCAGATTGCCATCCCGTAGCGTGTCGGCGGGCGGACGGTTCTGGTTTTGCGGCTGAGGTTGCCTGTCGTCTTCACGGTTCATGATTGAATGCTCCTCTGTGTGGTTTGCGAGAATGTCAGCGGCTTGCCCGGCCAAACTGACGCCGGACGCCGTGCTGTCGGCCTTGGGAAGCTTCTTGCCGCCGCGCTTCCTTGAATGCGGCTCGGCGGGCTTCGCGTCCCTCTTGAGCCCAAGCGCCGTTGAACGCGGCGCGATCCGTCTCCAAAGCCATCGCCGGAGACGGACGCGGCATCGGGCGTGGCTGGCCTTTGGCAACCATGTTCGAAGGACGCGCAGCCGAAACGGCGGGGCCGTTGCGGACCTGTTCAAAGGCCGGGGCCGGACGGTTCAGCCGCTCCGGTAAACCATGATTGCCCGGCAGATCGGCCCGGTTGGTAAAGGCATAGGAAGTGCGTCCCGGATCAGGTGAGCCGGACATAAGCAGGTCCTCCATGTCGGGTTGAAAAGATGGCCCGCGCGCGATTAGGCGATCCGCGACCACAGGCCATTGCTGTATTGGGGATAGTGAGCGAACGACGTGGGCACAGGTTCGACTACGACCTTGCGCCAGCGACTGCCCCACCTTGTTTTAACACGCACCCGGTTCCCGCTCGGGTGGTAAGGGTTGGGATGGTAGCGCCCCGCCATGAAGGCTTGTTCGTAATAGGGCTTGCGTTCGGCGAGGATCGGATGGGGCACGCCGTCCGTGAACAGAATTTGCTCGTCGCCCGGCAGCCCGAGAATTTGATCGGGTGCGCGCAAGGGGCGCCCCCGTTTCGCGGGCAGGCTCTGCGCGTGGCTTTCACGAGCAAGATCGAGCCCGGCACTGAACGGGTCACCGCCATTCAGAAAGGCCTGCAATGCCTTTTGCCGGGCATGACGGGCGCGAAGTTCGCGATGCTCATCGCGGTATTCCAGCGTCTCGTCGCCGATCATCCGGGAGATCGTGCTTGCCGTCTCCAGATCCCGTACAGCGAAATAGGACCGCAGCTGCGCTGACGCGGTGATGATGACCTCAGCGTCAGGCCCAAGCGCCTTGATCTGCTTGGTGCTCTGAAACACAGCCACGGGCCGGATGCCCTGTCCGGCACCGATGGAAAACAGCTTCGTGACCATGGGAAATGCGCCAAGCTGGGCGCACTCATCGATGAGCCATGTTTGAGCCGGCGCGGATGGAGCGCGAGCTTTGTAGACCTGGCCTGCGATGAACAGAGCCTTGATTACCGGGCTCCACGCATCCACGAAGCTCGCCGGAGGCATTAGATAGATATGATAGGCTTGGTCGCTGCCCGTGAGCTCTGCCATCGAAAAATCGAAAGGGGGCGAGACCGACTCCATCAAGGTTGGATCGGAAAGGCAGGCGAAAGCCTTGAATAGCTCGCCGAGGATGCCCCGAAATCCGCCGCTGGAATCGCTGCGGCTTGTCGCGATTTCCTCCTCGACGCGCTGAGCAACCGGAAAGCCCGCCTCCGACATCTCGAAGGCGAAATCGAGCCACGCGTCACTGCCGCCGGGAATGAGATTCACAATCCGATACAGATCGGGCAGCGTCAGCTCGCCTTTGAGACGCACTAGCGTGAGCACGATCCCTTCGAGGAATTCCCGCGCCCTCCCCTCGAAATAGGCCGCCTGCGTACTGCCGCTGGCGGCGATCATGTTCTCGCAGAACACTTTCGTATCGGACACGAGCGCAGGGTTATCGAGGCGCAGGTAATCGACCGGATTGATGCGGTGGCAGGGCAGGCCATGCAGCCCGGCAGGATTCCAGTAGATGCAGAATTTCCTATCCGGCGTCTGATCCTGAGAAATCGCGGCCAATTCGCCCTTCATATCGAGGATCACCATCGAATGGGCGTAGATGCCGGAGCAGACATTATAGCCGAGCATGTCGCGCAGCTTCCCGCCCCGCGCTCCGGCAACGAGCAGCGCGCCGCCCATACCGGAGTACCAAAGCGGCCTGCCGTTCCAGAAGCCGACAAGCAGCGAGTCGGGCCGCTGAGCGAACATCCCCGCCGAGATGAGATCGGCAGACTCGGCAAACCGGGCCGAGCCGAAGGGCTGTGAGGCATTCTCCATGATCGGGACTCCCGTTCAGAACGAAAAAGGGCGGAGCCAATGGCCCCGCCCCGGTGGTCTCGTTCGGCGCTTGCCGCTGCGCGCTAGAACAGCACGTTGATGATGACGAGCGCTATCACTACCAAGACGGCAGCGCCGCCGACGGCATCCCAGTCGATGACAGTCTTGTAGGACCGGATACGGACATTCGCCCCGCCGTTCGGAACACGTTTGGTAAACATCTGAATCTCCTTTCCTACCTAGAAAGCGAAAAACCGGACGAACACGACTCCGGCAGCGACGATGAGCCCCGTTGAGACGCTGGCGACTGAAAAGCCGAAGATGACCAAGGCACAAACGAAGCCCCAGACAAACTGAACGGGCTCACCCATGCCGGGGCCATAGTGGTGAACTGCGTAATCTCGCACGAAACCTGCCGTAAAAGCGTAAAGCGGCCCCGTCCCTAGGAACGTAGTGACGACAGATATCGTATAGGCGAGCACCTTAACCCCAAACATATAAGTATCGTGGGGCCCTTTGGCGCCGCCCGAACCTTTATTCATATCAGGCTCCTTTCTGCGTTGCTGCAGATGAACCCACAATACGCCCCATCCGGATGCCAATCGGGGTGATAAGCTTAAAAAAGAAACGGCCCCACCGATGGCGGGGCCGTTTTTGCTTGAATTGGAAGGCGATAGAGAGCGGGGTTAAGCCTCGTTGTCGTTGGCGGCACGCAGACCCCAGAAGCGCGCGGGGCCGGGATGAACCGCCCGCAGGATAGTAGCCGCGACCAGCAACCGCTCCTGCGTATCCGCACGCATCCGAACCGCGTTCTCATTCGCCGGGCGCGTCACGAAATTCCGCTCGAACCAATCCTCGATGAACGGCTCCTCGAACACGTCCATGTTCAGCCACTCTTCCCGCCCCTGCCTGTTCACAATGCGCCCCGGATAGTCCCGGTACCAGTCGAACAGAGCATCACGCCATGCGCTGGCAGGAATCCCAAGACCGCACGCGAACAGCCGCACGTCGTAGATAAACGCGTGGGAAGCCAGTTCTTGGTCAGAAACGATACGTGTCGTCCTTCGCTGGCAGTAGCCTAAACCAAGACATTCGGTGCAAAGGGCGCATCGCATGGTGAAAACCTCCTTCTCTGGGTGCCGCTTGGCGATCCGCCGGGACGGACTCCCGGCTGAAATCGCGTCGCGAAGAGGTCTTCAAAAAATCCACTCTTTAAGAATGGCGCGGCGATCAACAGCGCGCAACGCCCGGTCCTACCAATATACCAAGACAGGCGCGGCTGGATTCCATTACTTTTCTGATTTATATACTTTTTCCGTGTCGCAGTTGAGAGCCACAGCGCGCGATGTCAGAGCCGATCCTCAGCCCTAGGGCCCGGGTTCCTCCCGCTCAGGCGGATACGCTTTTGCGCTGCTATGCGGAGCGGATTCCGCCCAAAGAGGCCGCCCGAAAGGCCGGTCTCTCGCTTAACACCGTCTATGAGCAGTACACGCGCATCCGCTGGCGCCTGATCCTCGCGCGCTACTACCGGGACGGGGCGCTCTCAATCGATGCGCCCCACTTCGAACCGGAGTTGCGGGCGCAGCTCAGGCGAAGACGCGGGCTCGGGCCGGACAATATCTTCGCGCACGCCGCCGAAGCCTTGGACTGGTACAATGAATGGCCTTCAGGTCTGGTCCTGCGGCATCTGCGCAAAATCATCGCCCTGACCGGTCCGCTTGATGTTCCTCCGGACCTCTCCCCGCCGCAGCAGAACAGGCTTCGCGCCTATGTCCGCTATGCCCGTGCTCAACTCATCCACCACCGCGCTCAGGAAAAGGCCGAGGCCGACGAGACCTGGCAGCCGTTCCTGGAGCGCACCACGACAGCTGTGGAAGCGGAATGGCGGAACTACCGCACGGCGAGCAAGCAGGTTGAGCGCTCGGAACCACCAGGAAGAAAGAAGCGGCTTGTCCGACCTCGAAAGTCGCAATCCTTAATAAAGAATTAAACAATACAACTTATAATATTTAGCAGAAGAACAACAAACGGGGGCAGCGTCGCATCATGCGACAAACGAGAGATGGATTACACGAACGCCTTCAATGACATTGTCCGCGCGCAGGCGGAGGCGCGGCGGGAGTTGGATTTTGCCGACTCGCAGCGCGAGCTTGCGGGTGTCGAGGTTGGACGGATCGGGCGATTTTTGAGCCCTGAGGCGCGCGAGGCTTTGCGCGAGGGCAAGAGTGGCGGAAGCCGTAGTGGATCGTCCATGTCGGCGCTGGATTGGATGTTGCTCAACGATCCCGCGTACGCTCAGGCCTACGAAGGTGCGATGAACGCCTTGGCGGATGCGGAGAGCGCCGTCGACCGGGCCTTGGAACAGGCGCTCGAGCGCGCCGAAACCGCACAGAGCATTCTGGACGAAACGCTCGACAACGCAATGAAGCTGCCGGACGGCACCGCCGTATTTATGGATGCCGAAGGCACGGTGCGCACCGAAGATGGCGAGGCTATTGATACGGTTCTGGCCGCGGCGCTGGAATGGCAGGGCAACGAGCCGAGCTACGAGACCTTCGTCGAGCAGCGTGATGGACTGGTCGCTGCGAACGACGCTGTCGCCGACATTCGGCGCGATCAGGTCGAGCTCGGTGACATTCGGGCAGAGCTGACCGACCGCGATAACCCGCCATCGAAAGAGCGGGTCGACGCGTTACGTGATCGTGCGGAAAAGATTGAGACCACATACGACGAAGGCCACGATCCGGCACCAGTCGATCAGTCGCACTCGATCAGGGCCGTCAAACCAGAGGTCCTGGATTTCTAGTTCGCTGCGTATTTGAACGAGCCGCATTGTTTCTCAATCACAGCCATAATGATGCCGATCGGGTGGTACGACGGGTACTTCTCCATCACCCCGTAGATGAAACGCTCCGTGCCGCTTCGGTCCGAGTCATACCAGCCCTCGATGCAGTCGGCCTGCTCTTGATCGTTCTCGATGGCAATCATATTCGCCATCATCAGGGAGACGCGGATGTAGGAAGAGCGGCTTTCTTCTGGCTGCTTTAGAAAATCCGCAGACGTAAATCCTTCTTCTGCATACGCGGGCATGCCGGAAGCGAACATAATCGCAATAATACTTGCAAGATAGAGTCGTCTTGTGGATATCATAAGGGAAGGATTTTGATATACGTATTTTAGAGAAGAAAATATGGAAAACTTGGCCTCAAGAGCGGCGCAAAGCCGCCATTCCGAATTCGCCGCGCACGGCGCGTTAGGCCGCAGCCTCCCAAGCACAAAAGGG